>RPYR01000164.1 GCA_008671285.1 Collinsella aerofaciens
GAACGTGCTGCTCACCCGTGGTAGCCGCGGCGCCGCTTACTTCTCCAACGGCGAGGACATCTGGTACGCCAAGCGTGAGTTCCACATCAAGCTGGTTTCTTCCTTCAGCGCCGGCGACTGCACCCTCTCTGCGTTCCTGCTCAAGTGGTAAAGCCATCGCGACCACGTAGAGACAAACATGAAGCTTGCTATGGCCACCGGCGCCAACGTTGCCGAGTCTGTCGGTATTGGCGACTTCGGTCACGTCGATGAGTACAGCAAGCGCGTTGCTGTCCGCAAGCTCGATCGTCAGTAATCGAAACGCGACATATTCGTGCGCATGCGGCGCCCCGGTTTCGGCCGGGGCGCCTTTTTTGTTCCGCCATGGGGGAGAGATGTTATGCCGTACTTCATCGCTTCCACACCGTTCGCCGAGTTGTCCTAGCCTTTTACCGATGGGTGGAATATACTTTCATCAACACGTTGCTTCGTGAAAGGAACATTCATGATTTACACGCTCACTGCAAATCCCGCCATTGATTACAACATCGCCTGCGACGGCCTTGACGCCAACACCGTCACGCGTACCCGCAATGCCGTCTACACGCCCAACGGCAAGGGCCTCAATGTCTCGTTTACGCTTGACCACTACGGTGTCGACACCACGATCCTGGGTTTCTTCGCCGGCTTCTCGGGCGAGTTTATCGTTAAGGGCGCCGAGGCCCTGGGCGTGCCCGTCAAGCCCGTGTGGACCGACGGCATCACGCGCGTCAACGTGTTCCTCAATGCCGGCCCCGACACGGAGTACAACATGGTCAACGCCGGTGCCGCCATCAACGAGGCCAACGAGCAGGAGATGTTTGAGCTCATCGATTCGCTCGATGACATGACCTGCCTGGTCATCAGCGGCTCGCTGCCTCCCAAGACTTCCGAGGGCTTCCTGGCCGAGGTCCTTCGCCGCGTCAAGGCCAAGGGGGCCGAGTTCGTCCTAGACATCTCGAGCCATCAGCTGGCAGACCTCATTGCCATGGAGCCGCTGCTGATCAAGCCCAATGACGACGAGCTGCTTGACATCTTTGGCATTAAGGTGAGCGGTGGCGACGATGAGTCCGTCAAGGGCGCAATGGCTGAGCTTCATGCCAAGGGCGCCAAGAACGTGCTGCTGACCCTCGGCGGCGCCGGTGCGTACTTCTCCAACGGCAAGCACATCTGGTTTGCTAACCGCACCTTCGACGTCAAGCTGCTGTCGACGGTGTGTGCCGGCGATTCCTCGCTCGCTGCCTTCCTGTCCGTGTGGCACGACGCCCCCGAGCGCGTCGAGGACGCCCTGCGCCTTTCGATGGCCACTGGCGCCAACGTGGTCGAGTGCCCTGGTTTGGGTGATTTTGCCAAGGTGGACGAATATAAGAAGCACATCGAGGTTCGCCAGGTCTGCTAGTTCCGGCACCTTGTCTGAATAGTTTGATTATTTCGCATCCGTCTTAGACTAGGACGGATGCGTTTTTGTTTATCGGACTTGCGTGTGCAGTGGAGGCTGTTTCTTGTTAGACTTCTTGAGAACCATCGATTAACGCTCACAAGTGCAGGAGGCCATAGGCATGTGCAATGTTTCGCTCAACGGTACACAACCGTCCGATGCGTCCCTACGCGTCCTGCGCGCGCTTGAGGCGGCTGGTCTTGAGGCTTGGTACGTGGGCGGTTGGGTGCGCGACGCCCTGATGGGGTGCCCCAGCCACGATGTTGATATGTGCTGTAGCGGCCTGTGGCAGGAGTCCAAGGCGGCGCTCGAGGCCGCCGGCATCGTGGTTGTGGAGTCGGGCATTAAATTTGGCGGAATCACGGCTATTTCCGATGGCGAGCGTATCGAGGTCACCACGTACCGTCTGGATGGCTTCTATACCGATGGGCGCCATCCTCAGAGCGTCGAGCGCGCCGCCTCGCTCGAGGACGATCTGGCGCGCCGCGACTTTACCGTCAACGCCATGGCCTGGCATCCCGAGCGCGGGCTTGTCGACCGCTACGACGGCCAGGGTGACTTGGAGCGCAAGCTGATTCGCGCCGTCGGCGATCCCAGGCGTCGCTTTAACGAGGACGCCCTGCGCATGCTGCGCGCGGTGCGCTTTGCCTGCCGCCTGGACTTTATGATTGAGCCCGAGACCAAGCGTGCGCTTGCCGAGTGCGCGCCGCTGCTCGATGCCGTAGCGCGCGAGCGTGTGGGTATTGAGCTCGAGGGCATTCTTTCGACCGGTCACGGGGGAGACGCCATGTTGCGCTACCCTGAGCTCATCTGCGCCGCTGTGCCCGAGTTGGCAGCGGGTCGCGGGTTTGATCAGCGCAGTGTCTATCATGCGTTTAACGTCTACGAGCATATCGCCCGTGTGCTGACGGTGGCAGGGGAGCTGGCGCTGTGCGACGGCGTCGCGCCATCGTCGAGCCTTATGTGGGCGGCGTTTTTGCACGATGTCTCCAAGCCCGAGTGCTTTACGGTCGATCACGCCGGCAGCGGACACTTCTACGGTCATCCCGAGCTCGGCGCCAAGAAAGCGCGCGTCATTATGGATCGCCTGGCACTCTCGCACGACCTGGTGCGCGACGTTTGCCTGCTCATCAAATATCACGATAAGCCGCTGCGCCCCGAGCGCTCCTGCCTGCTCAATATGATGCGCGCGCTTTCGGGTGAGGGCGTCGACACGGCCCGCCTGATTGACGAGCTCATGGACCTCAAGCGTGCTGACACGCTTGGCAAGGCCCCATCGTGCTTCTATTACGTTGAGACGATTGAGGAGATGCGCGCGCTGGCGCACGAGCTGCTGAAGGCAGGGGAGCCCCATACGCTCAAGATGCTCGCCATCAACGGCGGCGACCTGATCCGTGCCGGAGTCAAGCCCGGGCCGGAACTGGGTCAGCTTCTCAACTCCGCCCTCGACGCCGTGATCGAAGACAATATTCCCAACGAGCGCGAAGCTCTTTTGGTCCATCTCAACTTGAATTAGCTACCCAGTTTACCTTCGTGTTCCATAACCTGCCGACAAAATTTGGGCAATTTGGAATTTCTTCTTGCGCTGACGTTTTTTGTCCCGTAATATATATCCTCGCAGCACGGCAGTGCAGATGTCATGTGGCCCGTTCGTCTAGCGGTTTAGGACGCCGCCCTCTCAAGGCGGAGATCACCAGTTCGAATCTGGTACGGGCTACCATACATCTGATACCCGGCCTTCCCATGGAAGGTCGGGTTTTTTATTTTCAAACAACCGTCTGCAATTCCCGTTTGAACCAGAGCTTTGCGTTCTGCCTATGGCCCTTACGGGTACAATATCCAAGATATTTTGACTGTTAGAAGGAGTCTCATGACGGAGTCCTCTCAGCATACGTCTAAGCCCCAGGTCGAGGTTGAGGCCTCGGGCGGAGATGACAATAAGAGCGCACGCCGCGGCGCCATCTTTATCGGCGTTGTGCTGGTGGGTTATATCGTCTATCTGGTGGTAACCGGGCAGATGGGGCAGTTCTGGGCCGCTATGTCGAGCGTCCAGGCGCCATGGCTCGTTGTCGCGTGTCTTTGCATGTTCATGTATCTGTTCTTTGGCATTGTGGCCTATGCGATCGCCGTCTGGCTCGATCCCAATTCGCCCGTCGGCATCCGCGACCTGATCTCGGTCGAGGCGAGTGGCATCTTCTTTGGTAACCTGACGCCCATGATGATGGGCTCCACCCCGGCTCAAATCTATCGCCTGACCAAGGCCGGCCAAAACGTGGGCGAGGCCGGCGCCACGCAATTCACGCGTTTTATCGTGTACCAGTTTGGCCTCGTTGCCTGGGGCGCTATCCTACTGCTTGCCCGTATGCCGTTTTTTGCCGAACGCTACGGCGACATGACGCTGCTGTGCGTCTTTAGCTTTGGTGGACACTGCTGCATCTTGCTGGGCATCTTCGCCGTCGCGCTCATGCCTAAGACCGTCACGCGCGTCGCCCATTGCATCATCAATTGGCTCGAGCGCATTGGTGTCTCGGCCACTAAGATCGAGGGTTGGCGCACGTTTGTCGATGGCGAGATCTACTCCTTCTCCGAGAAGTTCAAGCTTTCGGCCGGACATTTTTCTTCCATGCTGCTCACCGTGTTTATCACCATGCTGCAGCTCGCGTTTTTCTATCTGGTTCCGTATTTCCTGATGCTTGCCTTTGGCCACCACGAGGTCGACTTTTTCTCGGTCATGGCCGCGAGCGCCTTTGTCCAGCTGTTAAGCTCTGCGGTTCCCTTGCCCGGTGGAACTGGTGGCGCTGAGGGCGGCTTTGCATTGTTCTTGGGTCATTTCTTCGGTTCGGCTTCGACCGCCGGCTATCTGCTGTGGCGTCTCATTACGTTTATTGCGCCTACCATTTTGGCTGCGCCCCTGCTGGGACTTAAGAGCGCCCACAACGAGAGCATCCATGCGCGCTGGGATCGCGTGATGCGCAAGCTCGGCCGCACGCCTCAGACGCCCTCTGCGCCCACTAAGCCGCACCCCACGAATGCTGTTACCGTTGATCCCAAGAAGCACGCTCAGAAGGCTTCTGGGACCGCAAAGCCGGCTCATAAGGCCTATGTGCGTCAGACAGGAGACGGTATTCGCGTATCTCCGTCGGCACTCAATAAGAAGAAGCATCCCAAGTTGCAGTAGGGCAGTCGTGCGTTCTTCATGATGCGGGGCATATTTGTGCTGTATGGGGGATAATCCTCTTACGTAGATTATCTCTCATCTGTTGATGAATGCTTGCATATCGAAGGGACACGCCCATGGCAACCAGCAAACCGCGTCTTGATCGCCGCATCGTTCGCAGCCGTAATGCCATCCTTTCGGCTTTCGAGCGCCTGCTCATGGAAAAGCCGCTGGCAGACATTACGGTGAGTGCCATCGCGCGCGAGGCCAATGTCGACCGCAAGACCTTTTACGTTCACTTTGGTACGGTTGACGGCCTGCTCGATGCCATTGCCGTCGATGTGGTGGAGATGATTGTCGACTCGGTCGAGAAAACGCTTGCTTCTATGGACGGTGACACCAGCGAGCGCGCTCTTGGCGCGGCGGCGACCTTCTTTAAAACCGTTAATGAGGCACTGTGCAACAACTTAGTGCTCAATCGTCAGCTGATCGAGAATATTCCGCTCGATGATTTCATGGCTCGTCTTCGTGCGCCGCTCGAACATGAGATTGCCGAGCGCGATCTGCTGCCCCAAGGTCTCAAGGACGAGATGTTCGACTACTATCTGGCGTTTTTGCTGTCGGGTATTATCGGTATCTATCGCACGTGGGCGCTGTCTGACGGCTCGGTTCCTATCGAGCGCGTCTCTGAGGTCGCCAACGATCTGACTCTCAATGGTCTGTCGAGTCTGGAATCTCGCTTGGATTAGGCCTAGTTGGGCTCGTCGGCGTGGAAATTCCTGTTCCTGAGGTTCTCCGGCGCCTGGGAGACCTTGCCGGCGTAGGAGCTGTAGCCTGAGGATCCTTAAAAGAAAGTCCAGTTTATCCTTCCCACTCCAATTTTGAAATCCTCCGATGCGCCTTCGCACGCTCGCATGACCTCGATACCATGCGAGCGTGCAAACTCGACGAGCTCTGCGTTGCGGGCGTTTATGGTGCCGAAGGCGGCGGGGCACACGATAAGGCGCGCGCAGTGGACGAGGAGCTCTTTGGCGCGGGCTATGGTTTTATCCCCGATCGGCTCGAAGGCGCGCTCGGCCACGCATTCCGTCGCCAGGTCGCGCGCGAGCTCGCAGTCGATGTCCCCTTCGTGCAGAATGCCCGCGTAGAACGCCTTGCCCTGCCGGATGAGCTGGCGAAACACAGCTGACCCCGTACCTGCGCCGGCGATGACGAACGTGTGCGCATCGCCGTGTGGGCGCCCAATTTCCACGCTGCCGAAGCGCTCGTTGAAGGTGCCATGTTGAAGGCCGTAGAGCTCGCCAATCGTCTCGCGCGTGAATATGTCCTCGGGTGCGCCGGCGCGGAAGACCCGACCGTCCTTCACGCAAATCACCTTGTCGGCGCTTTTCTGCGCGAGCTCGAGTTCGTGGATGGATATGATGACAGCCACATTCTGCGATTTCGCAAGGTGGCGAAGTATTCGCAGCAGGTCGATCTGGTAGCGGATATCGAGATATGATGTGGGCTCGTCGAGCACGAGCACACGCGGATCCTGCGCGATGGCGCGTGCGAGCATGACGCGCTGGCGTTGCCCGTCGCTTATCTGCATGAAGTCGCGTTCGGCGAGCTCTTCCACATGTGCGGTTTTCATGGCCTCGTCGACCCGACTATGGTCGTCAGGCGAGAGTGTTCCCATTCGCCCGGTGTAGGGATGCCTTCCCGCCTCTACGATATCGCGGCAGGTGAGGAGCTCGGTCCGGGGGCGATCTGTCAGCATAACGGCAAGGTTCCTTGCGAACTCCGCCGTCTTCCATCGGGAAATCTCCCGCCCGTCGAGCTCGACCGTGCCGGCAAGCGGTGCCAGATGGCGTGTGATTGTTTTCAAGATGGTCGACTTGCCCGAGCCGTTCGGCCCGATGAGCGCCACGACGTCGCCCGCGCGAACCTCCAGATCGACGCCTTCGACTACGACCTTCTTGTCGTAGCCCGCCGACAGGTCGCTTATGCGGAAAAGCGGCGCTCCGTCAGCCTGCGTTTCAACCGGGGTTTCGAGGTTCGACTCCGCTCCGAGCGTTTTGGTCCGCGGCACGAATTCCCCCATCTACCTCACCCGCTTCTTCAACATGAGTGCAATAACCACCGGCGCGCCGAAGATGGCGGTGACGGCGCTGATGGAAAGCTCGACGGGGGAGAACAGCGTGCGCGCGATCAAATCGCAGCCCGCGCAGAAGATGGCGCCTCCCAAGAAGCACGCAGGAATCACGCGGATAGGCTTCGACGACTTCAGCGCCGACTTCACGAGATGCGGAACCGCGATGCCTACGAACGACACCGGACCAGCGAACGCGGTCACGCAGGCGGAAAGCATGCTCGCTAGAAGGACGAGCACCACGCGGAAGCGTGCGACGTTCACGCCGACGCTTTTCGCGTAGGCTTCTCCCAGCTGGAAGGCGGAAAGGGGCTTCGATATCGTGAATACGCATGCGCTCACGGTGATCACCACGACCGCGATGACCGCGATGTCGTCCCAGCTCGAACCCGAGAAGCTACCCAAAGACCAGTTGTGCAGGTTCACGATGGACTGGTCGTCGGCGAAGGCGATAAGGAAGTTCGTCGCCGCCGAGCAGATGTATCCCACCATGACGCCCGCCACGATGAGCATGGCCATGGAATTTATGCGCCGTGCGATGAGGAGCACGAAGCCGATGGTGATAAGCGAGCCCAGAAACGCTGCGGCCACCATGGCCGGCGAGGACATGGCCTGGTTCGCGCCCAGAAGTACGATCATCGTAAGCGCGACGACGAACTTTGCGCCCGAGGAGACGCCCAAGATGAACGGGTCGGCGATGGGATTGTTGAAAAACGTCTGCAGCAGGAACCCGGAGAGGGAAAGCGCCCCGCCGAGAAGCACGGCTGAAAGCACACGCGGCAGGCGAATCTCCCAGATGACTTGGCTTTCCATGGAATTGGCCTCGCCGCCCGAAAGGATGCCGGGGATGTGGTCTGCGGGCACGAGCACGCTCCCGATGCACAGGTTGGCCCCGACGAGCACGATGAGGGCAACAGCGAGCAGCGCCGTCACGACGCGACACCGCGCGGCGCGCCCCGATTCGTCGTATGTCATGGAAAGCCGGCTTCTCATGACGCTAGCCAAGTTTCCTCAGATAATGGAAGTCGCTCGCGTCATCGCCGGTGAACGCCCCGTGCAGCTCGTCGATAATGTCGGCGGTAGAAGTCATCTGCTGGTACATGTCGGCGCTTGTGACCCAGACGTTGCCGTTCTTTACGGCTTTGAACTGCGACAATAGCGCGTTTTTGCCTACGAAGTCTTTCAAGGTGGCAACCGATTCGTCGATGGTGCCGTTGTAGACGATGATGTCGGCATCCTTCGCCGTCGCGTAGAAGCGCTCCATTTCGAGCGTTACTGACGAACCTGACGTCGACGCCGTCTGCGCGTCATCGAGCGCGTAGCTGCCGCCTGCAAGCTCGATCATCTGCGCCACGTAGTCGCCCGCCCGCCGCGTGACGGCGGCCCCGTTCGAGTTAATGTAGAAATACGCCACGGTTTTACCTGACGACGCAAGCCTCGACGTTTGCTCGACGCGGGCCTTCTGCTCGTTGAACAGGTGCGCGGCCTCGTCTTCCTTGTCGAACAGGACGCCGAAAAGCTTAATCCACTCGACGCGCCCGAGTGCTTCGGGCTCGCTCGACGACTGTTCGGTGAGCACGACGAGCCCGAGCTTCTGCAGCTTTTCCTTCACATCGGGCGTGTGGTTGATCATGGTGTTCTCGATGGCGAGCGTGCAGCCCGAGGCCGATATTCGCTCGTAGTCGGGCGCGCTGTACTTGCCGCCGTAGGCGATCGCCCCACTTTCGAGTGCGCTTTTGAAGCCCGCGACCGAGCAATCGTCGGCCTTCGTGCCCGACATGAGGATGTTGTCGTTCGCATCGAGCGCGTCGACCAGGCACATCGTCGCCGACGACACGAGGTACACCTTGTTGGCGGGACGCCTTATGACCGCGATGTCGGAGCTCAACCCATCAGGTACCTTCGCATCTTGCGGTACCACGAGGAAGCGCTCCCCGTTCGAAATGCAGATAAGCCGCAGGCCGCCTTCGTACTCGTCGACAGTGAAGTGCTCGGCGTATTCAAGCTGAAGCGCCCCCGTCGGCTCCCAGCCGCAGCCCAAATCGGCGTTGTGGAAGTCGGCCGCGGCGCTTGAAGCCGTTCCCGCAGGGGAGCCGCCGCTTGCATCGTCGCCCGATTTCTCCTTCATGGTGGATGAGTCGAAGTGGAGCGTGTAGTCGATGGTGTGCGGCGTCGACATGGCGACGGTCTCGGCCGACACGGCGATGTCCTCGTCGAGCGTGACGGGTATCTCGAACGTGGAGTTGCCGCCGTCGTTTACGGGCGCGTAGTCCACGCCGTTGACGGTCATTTTGTCGTAGTTCGAACTCGACCAGGTGATGGTCGCGGTGTAGGTGTCGCCATCCTTCACAATTGTGGTGGGTGAGGCGATGCTTGCGCGCCCTGACCCGCCGGAGAGCGAGACGCTCACAGTGTATTCCTGAGAGCCTGCCGTGCCACCGGTCGCGTTCGGGCTCGCGCTGCACCCCGCGAAGGGAAGCGCGAACAGGGCGACGAGAACGCAGGCGATCGCGCGCACCGCGATGCTGCGACGCTTCCTGCTTTCCCCCTTGGGAAGAATCGACCGCATGGCGTTACTTCAGTGCGTCGGCGCGCAGATCGACGCCGGCGGATTCGAACACGAGCGTGCGGTCGTACCACTGCTCTTTTCTAATACTCCACGCGGCGCAGGCGGTGTCCTCGTCGAGCGCTTCAACGGGCACGTCGTAGGTGTACTTGCCTTCCGCGTTTTCCACATAGGGGATGAAGTCGGCCTCGCTCGCGGCGGCAGCCTCGTCGCCCGTGCCCATGAAGAGCTTGCCGTAGCCCGTGCCGGAAAGCGTCATCACGCAGTGCATGGAGCCGTTTTCCACGATGAGCTGGGCGTCCACAATCCTGAACATGTTCGAGCTGGAATCTACGGTGATCGGATAGGTGCCGTCGGCCACCTTGTCGGCGGTGATGGGGGCAGCGCTTGCGCCCTCGTGCGCATCGGCCGCCTGTTCGGTTTTTTCCTGGGAATCGGCATCGCTTGCCTTTGCGCTGTCGATTGAATTTCCGCCGCAGCCGGCGAGCGAGAACGCGAAAAGCGCCGCCGACAGGGCGAAGGCGAGGGTTTTCTTCAACATGGAGGGGTTCCTTTCAATCGCTTCGACCGCCCGCGCCGTGCTGTGGGCGGGCGGGATGCGAATGCAACGGGCATGCGCCGTCAGTCGGGGAAGGCACATGCCCGTTGCACGGGGACGCGATCGGCGCCCCCGTGCGCGGCGAGTTTACAGCTTGGCGATGGCGTCGTCCACGTGTGAGACGTAGATGTCGTCGACCGCGACGTTCTGTCCCAGACCCTGGAGCAGGCACGTCACTTCGAAGCCGGCGGCCACGAACTTCGCAGCCCAGCTGTCGGGGTCGGTCTCGTCTGCCATGTCGTTGTTCGCGTGGTCGCCCGCGACCACCATGAACGGCGCGAGCACGGCCTTCTTGTAGCCTGCGGCGCTCGCGGCGGCGATAACATCCTCGCAGGTCGGTTCAGCCTCGACGGTGCCGACGAAGAACTGCGTCAAGCCCTCGTTCTTGAACACTTCCTGCATCTTGGCATAGTCGGCGTTGGAATCGGCTTCGGTGCCGTGGCCCATGAGGCACAGCGCCGTCTTGCCGTCGTCGAAGGACGCCATGTTCTCCTTAATGGCTGCGGCCACCTTCTTGTAGTCGTCGTCGGAGGTGAGCAGCGGGTCGCCGAGCGAGATTTTGTCGAACTTGTCGGCGTACTTGTCGAGCTCGTCTTTCACGTCGGTGTATTCCAGGCCACCCATGAGATGCGTCGGCTGCACGACGATTTCCTTCACGCCGTCTTCCACGCAGCGGTCGAGCGCCTCGGTCATGTTGTCGATCGTGATGCCGTCGCGCTTCTTCAGCTTGTCGATGATGATCTGCGCGGTGAAGGCGCGGCGGATGTCGTAGTCCTGCCAGTACTTCTCGCGGATAGCGTCTTCGATGGCGCCGATGGTAATGTGGCGCGAGTCGTTGTAGCTCGTGCCGAAGCTCGTGACGAGGATGACCGGCTTCACGGCCTTCTCCTTTTCGCTCGATTTCTCGGAACTCGCGGAGGTGCTGGAGCAGCCCGCGAGCGCGAATCCGGCGAGCGCGACGGCTCCGGTTGCTGCGGCGCCCATGAAGCCGCGGCGTGACATCTGGTCGGACATGGTTTTTCCTTTCCTCGGTTTGCCGGTCCCCCGGCGACAGTTGCTTGTCGGCACAAGCGAAAGAAAAGCGCACCCCTCGGGGTTCACAAGGAGCTAACGCCACGGCGATGCCGTGAGGAAAAGGCGAAGCAGTCTGGCTTGGGGCGCGAGGCGGTTCGCCCGCGCGTCCTATACAGTAATGTCCCTTGCCCAGGATTCCCACCTGGTTCCCTCCGCAAGCCAGCGCGGGCTGTGCGGGCGCCGCGCCGGTCATTTCCTTTTATCCGATTGTCATATGCTCGTTGCCGAAACTTTTACTATGATAGTGGGCACTTGTGAACGTGTCAAAGCCCAGGGCGGGCGGCATTGCGCCTCCTGCCTGCGTATTTGCGCCCATTGCTGCCGCAGGCGCCGTGTTTTGCCCGCTGCGCGAATGGCGGCGTAAACGGTTGCGATGAGAAACGGGAAGGAAGGCTCGGATGATTCATATCGTTGGCGCAGGCTCGGGCGCCGCCGACCTTATCACGCTGCGCGGGGCGCGCCTTCTGCGCGCGGCCGACGTGGTCGTTTGGGCGGGGAGCCTTGTGAACCCCGAGCTGCTCGCTGAGTGCAAGGAATCCTGCGTCGTCTACGACAGCGCGCACATGACCTTGGAGGAAGTGCTCGACGTGATATGCGCGGCGGATGCACGGGGCGAGGAAGTGGTGCGCCTGCACACGGGCGACCCGTGCCTGTACGGCGCCATCCAGGAGCAGATGGACGCGCTCGACGCGCGCGGCGTGGACTACGAGGTGGTGCCCGGCGTGTCGAGCTTTTGCGGTGCCGCGGCGGCGCTTCGCCAGGAATACACGCTGCCGGGAATCAGCCAGTCGGTCGTGATCACGCGGCTTTCCGGGCGCACCCCCATGCCCGCGGGCGAGGGCATGCGCACCATGGCGGAAAGCGGCTCGACTATGGTCATCTTCCTGAGCTCGGGTATGCTCGCCGAGCTTTCCGCCGAGCTTTTGGCCGCGGGCCGCAGCTCCGATGAGCCGGCGGCGCTCGTGTACAAGGCGACCTGGCCTGAGGAGCGCGTGGTGCGCTGCACAGTGGGCACGCTCGCCGATGCGGGCGCGCGAGAGGGCATCGACCGCACGGCGCTCGTGGTGGTGGGCCGCGTGCTCGGAGCTCGCGGCGGGCTTGCGCACGACGGTGCGCAAGCGAGGTCGTACGAGCGCAGCAAGCTTTACGACCCTTCGTTTGCCACGGGGTATCGGAAGGCGAGTAGCTAGCGTGGCCTTCGAGCACTACATATATACCGGGACGACCCGCCTGCGCTGCGGCTACACCACGGGGAGCTGCGCCGCGCTCGCGGCGAAGGCGGCCTGCGAGATGCTCTTGTCACGAAAGCCCGTCGGCCGCGTGTCGGTCGTCACCCCCGGCGGGCTGCCCGTCGAGACGGATGTGGTCGACGCATGCATCGGCGAGGGGTGCGCCCAGTGCGCCGTGCGAAAGGACGCAGGCGACGATGCCGATGTGACCGACGGCGTGCTCGTGTACGCGCGCGTGGAACATGCGGGGTCGGGCACGGGTGCTGCGGGCAGCAAGGACGTGCCCGCGCGCGAATCGGAAGTTTCCGTCGATGGCGGCGTGGGCGTGGGGCGCGTGACGTTGCCCGGGCTCGAGCAGCCGGTGGGGGCGGCCGCCATCAACGCGACGCCGCGCGCGATGATTACTTCGGCGGTGCGTGAGGTGTGCGCCGCGCACGGCTTTTCTGGAAACATTGCTGTGACGATTTCGGTACCCGAGGGTGTTGCCCTTGCCGAAAAGACCTTCAACCCGCACCTGGGGATAGAGGACGGCATCTCCATCCTCGGCACGACGGGCATCGTCGAGCCGCGCAGCCTCGCTGCCTTGCGCGACAGCATCGAGCTCGAGATCCGGCAGCATGCGGCTATGGGGCGGCGCGGAGTCGTGCTCACGCCCGGCAACTATGGCGCGCAGTTCATCTCGGGGCATTTCCACCTAAACGGTGCGCCGGTGGTCTTCATCTCCAACTTTGTGGGCGATGCGATTGATTGCTGCGTTCGCGAGGGATTCACCAATGTCCTTCTTGTGGGACACATCGGCAAGTTGGTGAAGGTCGCGGGCGGCATCATGGACACCCATTCGCGTACCGCCGACTGCCGCGCGGAGATTCTGGCCGCCCACGCGGCCATGGCCGGCGCGGGCGCGAAGACCGTGCGCGAGATCATGACGTCCGTCACGACCACGGTGGCGCTCGAGGTAATCGAGGCCGCCGGCGTGGGGGACGCTGCGCGCGCCTCGCTCGCTGCGGCAATCGAGGACAGGTTGCGCCGCCGCGCGGCGGGCGCATGCGACATCGCCGCGGTCGTGTTCGACGCCGAGCGCCGCGAGCTTTTCCGCACGTCGGGCGCCGAAGCAGTTATCGGGGAATTGGGGGCGACGTATGAGTAAAGGCGTGCTGTATGGGGTGGGCCGCGCAATCGGCTGGCCAGGGACGAAGGTGGCTATGAAGGCGCGCCGCTCGCTTGCGGACACGAAGCGCATCCTTCGCGAGGAGGGCACCTTCGACGGTGCCGAGCTCGTAGAGGACTGTGGGCTTCCGGGCGAGCGCATGTACCGCTTGCTCGACGATGTGCCCGATCGGGGCAGCTACTTCTCAACGATGGTGGTGCGCTAGATGAGGGTTTCCTGCATAGCGTTCACTGAGAGGGGGTATGCGTTGGCGGAGCGCACCGCACGCGCGCTTTCCGATTGCGCGCAGACAGGTGAAGATGACCCTGGCTGGGACGTTTCCGTTTCGCGCGGGTTCGGCGAGGGGAAGGCCGACCTGCGCGCATGGACGGCGCTCGCGTGGGAAGCGTCGGACGCGCTTCTGTTCGTGGGCGCGGCGGGCATCGCCGTGCGGGCGATCGCGCCGCATGTCGCCTCGAAGGCAACCGATTCTGCGGTTGTGGTGATCGACGAGGCGGGGTGCTTTGCCGTCCCGCTTTTGTCGGGGCATTTGGGCGGTGCGAACGAGCTTGCGCAAACTGTGGCACGCGCGGCAGGGGCCATCCCCGTCATCACCACGGCGACCGACGTCCGCGGCGTGTGGGCGGTGGATACGTGGGCGCGCTGTGCGGGGCTCGCCGTTTCGAATCCCGAGGCCATCAAGCGAGTGTCGGCGCGGCTGCTTTCGGGCGGGCGCGTGACGCTCTATTCCGACATGCCGATTTCGGGACAGCTGCCTGAGGGGGTTGACATTGCGTCCGACCGCGCTCGGGCCGATATCGTCGTATCGCCGTTCGCTGACGCGAATGCAGGTGCGCCCGTTCGCGCGGCGGAGACAACGGGCGAGGTCGTGCCCGTCGGTGAGACGGGGAAGCCGGCGGGCGTGCGGGCGCAGGCGCCTGCGCCCGAGCCGCTTCGCCTTGTCGTGCCCTGCATCGTTGCGGGCATAGGGTGCCGTCGCGGTGCGTGCGCCGAAGCGATCGAGGAGGCGTTTCTTCTCGCGTGCGGGCAGGCGGGTATCTCGCCTTCGGCCGTGCGCGAGGCGGCGACGATCGACGTGAAGGCGCACGAGGAGGGTCTGCTCGCCTTCTGTCGCGCGCGCAATATCCCGCTTGCGACGTATTCCGCAGAGGAGTTGTCGCAGGTCGAAGGCAGCGTTTCGCCATCTGATTTCGTGTGCGCGACGGTGGGAGTCGACAACGTGTGCGAGCGCGCGGCGCTCGCGGACGGGGGCAAACTTATCTTCCCGAAGCTCGCTCACGGCGGCGTGACCGTCGCGTTTTCCAAGGTAACTATCGAACTTTCGTTTAAGGAGCGGTGATGGGAAAGCTCTTCGTGGTGGGGATTGGCCCGGGCGGCCCCGACGGCATGACGATTGCGGCCCGGCGCGCGCTCGAGGCGGCCGACATCGTTGTGGGGTACACGAAATACGTGGAGCTCGCGCTCGCCGCCGTGCCCGACGCGGCGCATCTCGCGACGCCGATGATGCACGAGGTCGAACGGTGCCGCCTGGCGCTTTCGCGCGCGCAGAGCGGAGAAGCCGTGGCGCTCGTGTGCAGCGGTGACGCGGGCGTGTACGGCATGGCGAGTCCCGTGCTGGAGCTTGCGGAGGACTATCCCGATGTAGACGTGGAAGTTATCGCCGGGGCCACTGCGGCTCAGAGCGGGTCGGCGGTGCTCGGCGCCCCGCTTGCCCACGACTTCGCGGTCGTGTCGCTCTCCGACCTGCTCACGCCGTGGGAGGTCATCGAGCGCAGGCTCGCCGCCGTGGCGAGCGCCGACTTCTGCATCTGTTTGTACAACCCGCGCAGTAGAAAGCGCGCCGACAGGCTCTCGCGCGCGGCGAAGATTATGCTCGAATGGAAGGCCCCCGTCACGCTCTGCGGCTGGGTACGCAACATCGGGCGCGAGGGGCAGCAGTCGGGCATGTGCAGGCTCTCCGAGCTGGGGGAGTTTGACGCCGACATGTTCACCACCGTGTTCGTCGGCAACGCGGACACGAAGCGCGTAGGCAGCCGTATGGTCACGCCGCGCGGGTATCGGGAGATTCCATGCGAAAGGTAACGATCATTGGGGCGGGGCCCGGAGACCCCGACTTGCTCTCGCGCGCGGCGCTCGACGCGATCGACATCGCCGACGTGGTCATCGGTGCTCATCGCGCGCTTGTCGGCATCGACGTGCCGCCCGACGTGGTGAGATGCGAGCTCGTGAAGACGGCGGACATCGTCGCTGCGCTCACCGATGCGGCGTCGTGGCAGCGCGCCGTGGTCGTGATGACGGGCGATGTGGGGCTGTTCAGCGGCGCGCGCCGCCTGGTGGAGGCGCTCTCCAGCGACGCGCAGGTGGACGTGCGCGTCATTCCCGGCATAAGCTCAGCGTCGTATCTCGCCGCGCGCCTCGCGCGTCCATGGCAGGATTGGCACTTCGCGAGCGCTCACGGCGTGGCGTGCGACATCGTGGCCGAGGCCGAGAGCGCGGGTGAGCGCTTCCTTGCCACGTCGGGCGGGGAAGACCCCTCGCGGCTTTCGGGCGAGCTTGTGCAGGCGGGCTTCGGGGACGCGCGCGTGACGGTGGCCGAGCGCCTGTCGTACCCCGACGAGCGCATCACCTGCGCGAGCGCAAGTGAAATCGCAGGTCAGACGTTCGACGACTTGAACGTGATGCTTATCGAGTTCGCATCCCGCGCCGCGAGTTCCCGCTGGCCGTACGCTTCCTCGGGCATTCCCGACGAGCTCTTCATCCGCGGCGACGTTCCCATGACCAAGCAGGAGGTGCGCGCAGTCGCGCTCGCGAAGCTGCGCCTTACCGCTACCGACACCGTGTGGGACGTCGGAGCCGGCACGGGGAGCGTGTCGATCGAGGCGGCGCTCGTCGCGCGAGCGGGGTCGGTATGGGCGGTCGAGCGCAACGCGACCGGCGTGCGGCTCATCCGAGAGAACGCGGATGCATTCGGGTGCGGCAACGTGCATGCGGTCCCCGGTGTCGCCCCCGAAGCGCTCGCGAAACTGCCCGTTCCCGACGCTGTGTTCGTCGGCGGGAGCGCGGGCGAGCTTCCCTCTATCGTGGAGGCGGCGCTCGAGAAGAACTCGCAGGTTCGCCTGTGCGTGCCATGCGTCACTGTTGAGACGCTCACCGAGGCGTGCGCGCTCCTCTCGGGTTCGCGCTTTAAGGGGTTCGAGGCGTGCCAGGTGTCGGCCGCCCGCGCCGAGGCTGTAGGCTCGCACCATCTTATGAAGGCGCAAAACCCCGTGTTCCTCGTCAGCGCGCGTGGTGCAGGTGGGGAAGGCGGCGCCCGGTGAGCACGTCCATCCCGCGCTTCATGGTCGCTGCGCCCTCGAGTGGGAGCGGCAAGACGGTCGTAACGTGCGCGCTCCTGCGCGCGTTCGCGCGCCGCGGCCTTGCATGCGCGGCCTTCAAATGCGGCCCCGACTACATTGACCCGCTCTTTCATCGCCGCGTCGTGGGTGCGTGCTCGGGCAACTTAGACGGCTTCTTCACCGACGCCCCGACGCTGCGCGCCCTGCTCGCACGCGGCGCCGCGGGCGCGGATGTCGCGGTGCTCGAGGGGGTCATGGGCTTCTACGACGGCATGGCGCCCGGCGTGGCCGACGCGAGCAGCTACCAGGTTGCGCACGACACGGAAACGCCGGTCGTTTTAGTGGTGAACGGGCGCGGGGCGTCTTTATCGCTCGCCGCCGTAATCCGCGGCATCGCCGAGTTCCTGCCTTGTGCGAACGTGCGCGGCGTCGTGCTGAACAAGACGAGCGCTGCTGCCTGCGCCTACGCGGCGCCTGCGATTGAGAAGCACACGGGCGTCGCGGTTTTGGGTAATATTCCCGCCGACGAGGCGTTCTCGCTCGAAAGCCGGCATCTGGGGCTTGTGACCGCCGACGAAGTCAAGCAGCTCTCCGCGCGCATCGACAAGATGGCCGAGCTGGTGGAAAAGAGCGTCAACGTCGACCGCTTGCTTGAAATAGCGGCGACGGCACCCGATATCTGCGAGGAACCTTATCGGTTGGAGCCGATCGCGGGAGCGCGGCCCATCGTCGCCGTCACGCGCGACGAGGCGTTCTCGTTTTACTACGAGGAGAACCTGCGCGCGCTCGAGGACCTGGGTTGCGAGCTGGCCTTTTTCAGCCCCCTGTGTGATAGCGAGTTGCCCCGGGGGACAAGCGCCCTCTATCTGGGGGGCGGCTACCCGGAGCTCCATGCGCGGCAGCTCTCCGAGAACGCGCCGATGCGCGAGGCGGTGCGGCGCGCGGTGGAATCTGGCATGCCGACGGTCGCCGAATGCGGTGGGTTTCTGTATCTGCAGCGCGAAATCGCCGATAGCGAGGGGCGGCGCTGGCCTGTTGCGGGCGCCCTTGAGGGCGTAAGCGAGAACGGGGGAAGGCTGTCCCATTTCGGGTACGTGGAGCTCACTTCTCAACGCGACGGGCTCTACGGGCCGCGCGGCACACGCATCCGCGCGCACGAGTTCCACTACTGGCAGTCCACCTGCCCGGGCGGCGACTTCTGGGCGCAGAAGCCCCGGCGAGACAAGGGCTGGCCGTGCATGACGACCACCCCGTCCCTGGTTGCGGGCTTCCCGCATGTGTACTATCCTGCGAACCCCGACGTTGCGCGCGCGTTCGCGTCTGCCGCAGCGTCGTTCGCAGAGAGGAGACAGCATGGCTGAAACAACCGAAACCGCGCTTGCCTGCATCCGCGAGGAAGTCGAGCGCGCGTTCTCGTCGGCGCCGGGCGCCGTGCTCGAAGCCGCGCTCTCCCGGATCGCGCCCGCAGACGAGTGCGCCCGCGCCGCCGCGTACGCCGCGTGGGACTCCATCGCGCACCCCTTGGGGGGATTGGGCGACTTTGAAGACGCCGTCGCGCGTATCGCCGCAGCTCAGGGGAGCGCTGAGGTGGCCGAGTTTCCCCGTGCGCTCGCGGTATTCTTCTCCGACAACGGGGTCGTTGCCGAAGGCGTGTCGCAAAGCGGACAAGACGTGACGTGTGCCGTCGCGCGCAACATGTGCGAGGGGGCCACGAGCGCCTACCGCATGGCGGCGTTCGCGGGTGCCGAGGTCGTGCCCGTCGACGTGGGTATGGCCCGGGGCATAGAAGACGCGCGCATGGTGCGCGCGAACGTGCGGCGGGGGAGCGGCAACATCGCGCACGGCTTAGCCATGTCTCGCGATGGGGCCGTGCGCGCGATCGAGGTCGGAATCGCCGTCGCGTGCGGGCTTGCCCGCGCCGGCGTGCGCCTTCTCGCCGCGGGCGAGATGGGCATCGGCAACACGACCACCTCGGCGGCGGTGGCCGCAGTGCTCATCCGGGCGGACGCGCGGAGACTCGTCGGGCGCGGCGCGGGGCTCTCGGACGCCTCGCTCGCGCGCAAGCGCGACGTGGTCGAGCGCGCTATCGACGCGAACTCTCCCGATCCCGCCGACCCGATCGACGTGCTCTCGAAGGTGGGCGGCTTCGACATCGCGGCGATGTGCGGCTTCTACCTGGGGGCCGCGGCCTCGAAGGCGCCGGCGCTCCTCGACGGGGTCATATCCTGCACGGCGGCCCTGTGCGCGGCGCGCCTGTGCCCTAACGCCTTGGGCTACCTCGTGGGCACCCACGCATCAAGCGAACCCGCAAGCCAGGAGCTCCTTCGCGAGCTCGGCATTAAGGCACCCCTCGACGCAGGCATGCACTTGGGCGAGGGCGCGGGCGCCATGGCGTATCTGCCCCTTCTGGATTCGGCGCTGCGCGTGTACCGGGATGGGAAGACGTTCACGGCGACTGGCATGGCTGCTTACGAGCATTTCGAGGCCGGGAAATGACGGTGACGCTCGTCATCGGCGCCGCCGCGAGCGGCAAGAGCGCCTACGCCGAGTCCCTGTGCCTCGGGCACGATGGCCCTCGCGTGTACCTGGCAACGATGGAGCCCTTCGGGGAAGAGGGCGCCCGCCGCATCGCGCGCCATCGGGCGCTGCGCGAGGGCAAGGGGTTTTCCACCCTCGAGCGTACGCGTGACGTGGGCGCCGCAGCGTCCGGGCTTCCGCGCGGCTGCACGCTTCTTTTGGAGGACGTGGGCAACCTGGTTGCAAACGAGCTTTTCGCGGAAGGCGGCTTGTCCCCACGTGACCCCGACGCTGCGGCGCGCGAGGTGCTCGGAGGCATCGAACGGCTCGCTCAGGCCGCTGCGTATACGGTGGTGGTCACCGTCGACGTGTTCGCCGATGGGATGCGCTACGATGAGGAGACCGAGGCATGGAGGCGCGCGCTCGCGCGCGTGAACGCGGGCGTGGCGGCGCTGGCCGACCGCGCAGTCGAAGTGGTATGCGGGATTCCCGTGTGGATGAAAGGCGAAGGACCTACAAGGTGAAGATAGCAGAGGCAATCGGCGCGGCGTTCGGAACGTTCTCGCGCATCCCCGTCCCGAAATCGGCCTGGACCGATTTCGGATCAACCCATGCGCTTGCCGCGTTTCCCCTGGTGGGCCTTGCGGAAGGCTTCCTCATGACGGCGTGGGGGCACGTGGCGAACCTCCTCGGCGTGCCCGCGACCATCGTCGCGGCTGTGCTCGTGGCGCTGCCTGTGGCGGTGACGGGAGGCATTCACCTAGACGGGCTCTGCGACACCTCCGATGCGCTTGCAAGTTGGACCCCGCGCGAGCGAAAGCTCGAGATCATGCACGACCCGCGGGCAGGCGCCTTCGGGGTCATCGGTGTTGTCATGTACCTTATTCTGCAGTTTTCCCTGTTCACCGCGCTGCCGCTTACGGCGGGGGCGTTCCTCGCGCTTCTGTGCTCGCTCGTGTTCTCCCGCGCGCTTTCGGGGCTCGCCGTTGAATGCTGGCCTGCCGCGCGGGCGGACGGCATGGCCGCGGGGCTCTCGCCTGCGAAGAAGCGCGCGGCGATCGTCGTGCCGCTTTGCGCTTTCGCTACGGCTTCGGCTGCAGGGATGGTCGCGTGCGC
The DNA here is from genome assembly GCA_008671285.1 of Collinsella aerofaciens. The sequence goes on from RPYR01000164.1 coordinate 20,348, forward strand.
TCGGGCCGTCGGCGCCCTTATGGCGGTGGCGGGGCTTTTGGCGCTCGCGTGGTACCGCCATGTTGCCCTGTCCCGCTTCGGCGGGGTGACGGGGGATTTGGCCGGATGGTTTCTGCAATGGGCCGAGCTCGCGATGCTTGCTATGCTGGTGGCGGGGGGCATGCTCCTATGATGCTCGTGGTAGGTGGCGCGCATTCGGGGAAGAGGACCTTCGTGCGCGAAAAGCTCGGGTTCGCGGCGGACGATTTCGTCGACGCGGCGCAGCTTGCGGAGGGCGGCGTGCCCGCGGCTTTTGCCGGCCGCGTCGCGTACCATGCTGAGGAACTCGTACGCGCGCTCGACGCTGACCGGGCGCTCGAGCGGCTGATCGGCTTCGCCGCAGTGATTCTGTCCTTGGTCGGCTCGGGGGTCGTCCCTATGCATGCGGAAGACGCCCAATGGCGCGAGCGCGCGGGGCGCCTGGGATGCGCGCTCGCTGCGCGCGCCGACGTCGTCGTGCGCATGACGTGCGGGATTCCCCAGGTCATCAAAGGAAACCTTGCCGATGCTCCTCGAGGGACGCAGGGCGCGGGCGCGCCTTTGGAAGTCGTCTTCGTGCGCCATGGTGCCACGGCGGGCACGGAAGACCATCGCTACAGCGGGGCGGGCACCGACGAGCCCCTGTCGAGCGCGGGCGAGCGCGCTTTGCGCGACCTCGCGTGCGATCGTGACGTGTTCCGTGTTATCACGAGCGGCATGGCCCGCACCGACCAGACGGCACGCATCCTCTTCCCGAACGCGGAGCTTATGGCGTGCCCCGGTCTGCGCGAGATGGATTTCGGCGACTTCGAGGGGCGAAGCGCCGCCGAACTTAAAGAGGATGCGCGTTACCGCGCCTGGGTAGACTCCTGGTGTGAGACGCGCTGCCCGCATGGCGAGGGCAAGAGCGATTTCACCCGCCGCGTCGTCGCGGCGTTTCGGGAGGCGTGCGAATCGGAGCGCGCCCAGGGGAGTGGGCGCGCCGTCTTCGTTGTTCATGCGGGTACCGTGAAAGCGCTGCTCTCCGAGCTAGCTGTCCCGAAAATGGGATACTTCGACGTGCATACCGAGCCGGGCGGCGCATGGGCCGCCACCTGGGATGGGCGCTGCCTTCGCGACGTTCGCCCCGCTTCGGGGGGCGATGCCCGGTGATGACGATTCTTGCCGTCGCCGCCGGGTTCGCGGCCGACCTTGCCTTCGGCGACCCGCGCTGGCTTCCCCATCCCGTCGTCGCCATGGGGCACGCGATCACATGGGCCGAAGGCCGCCTGCGGGGCGCATTCCCGCAAACGTCCGCGGGCACGCGTGCCGCAGGGCTTGTGCTCGCCGTGGCGCTTCCGCTTGCGTGTGGGCTTTTGACCCTGGGTATCCTACATCTTTGCGGCATGGTTCACTCCGGCTTGCGCTTCGTGGCCGAGGCATGGGCGAGCTATCAGATTCTCGCGACATGCGAGCTGCGCCGCCAGAGCCTGGCCGTGGCCCGCGCGTTCTCGAAGGGCGGCCTTGTCGCGGCGCGCGAAGCCGTCGGGCTCATCGTGGGACGCGACGCGTCTGTTCTCGACGAGCAGGGCGTCGTGCGCGCCGCCGTGGAAACGGTGGCGGAGAACGCTAGCGACGGCGTCATCGCGCCGCTTTTCTACCTTATGATCGGGGGTGCGCCCTTGGGCATGGCGTACAAGGCGGTGAACACGCTCGACAGCATGGTGGGCTACAAAAACGAGCGCTACATCGACTTCGGCTGCGCCTCGGCGCGCCTCGACGATGCGGTGAACTGGATTCCCTCGCGCTTATCGGCCTTGTTCATGATCGCCGTGTGCCCGATCGTCGGGCTCGACGCGCGCGGGGCGGCGCGCATCTGGCGCCGCGACAGGCGTCGCCATGCGAGCCCGAACGCGGCGCAGACCGAGTCAGCGTGCGCGGGCGCGCTTGGGCTGCGCCTGGCAGGACCCGCGGTGTATTTCGGCAAGCTCGTTGAGAAACCGACGATAGGCGACGCGTCCCGCGAAATCGAGTGGGGCGACATCGCCCGGGCGACAAGGCTCATGCTCGCCGCGTCCGTATGCGCGCTCGTCGTCTTCGGCGCCGCGCGCGCGGCGGTCGTGCTCGTCGTGGGGGCGATGGTATGAGGGAAGACCACGCCGCGTCCCGGGCTGCCGGGGGAATCCTGCGCGCCCGTGCGCATGGGGGCAGCCGGCAATCGCTCGGCATCGCTTGCGAAGGGGGCGCCTCCGACCTCATCGACTTCTCGGTGAACGTGAATCCGGCAGGCCCATCGCCGCGCGCCGTCGCCGCAGCTTGCAAGGCGCTTTCTCGAATCGACGCCTACCCCGATAGGGAAAGCCTCGCCCTCGTTCGTGCCCTAGCGCGCACCCAGGGCATTCCCGAAGATACTATCGTCTGCGGCGCGGGCGCGTCCGACATCATCTGGCGGCTCGCCGCGGCGGTGCACCCGAAACGCATCGTCGTGTGCGCGCCGACGTTCTCTGAATATGCGGAGGCGGCATCGTACTACGGCGCATGCGTGCAGGAGTTCCCGCTCTCCGAAGCGGATGACTTCGACGTGCCCGCCTCCTTCGCCCGCGCGATCGAGGGGCCGGGAGACGTGGCGTACCTCTGCAATCCGAACAACCCGACGGGGCGCCTCGTCGACCCCCGCGTGATCGATGCCGCGGCTTGCCGCTGCGAGCAGGTGGGCGCGCTGCTCGTCGTGGACGAGTGCTTTCTCGGATTTGCGCCCGACGCCCGCGAAAGGAGCGTGGCCGCACGCGCCGCGTGTTCGCACCATGTGGCCGTGCTCTCCGCGTTCACCAAGCTCTACGGAATGGCAGGGTTGCGGTTGGGGTATCTGATCAGCGGAAACGCCCAACTCATCGAGGGGATTCGTCGGGCGGGGCAGGCGTGGCCCGTCTCCTCGGTCGCCGAGGCCGCGGGCATCGCCGCCCTGGAAGACGTCGAATACGTCTCGCGCACGCGCGATGTATTGGCGGGCGAGCGAGCGTGGCTTTCCCACGAGCTCTCTTCGCTCGGGCTTTCCGTCGTGCCGTCGGATGCGAACTTCCTTTTAGTCCGCACGCCGGCGAAAGACATCCCCGAGCGCCTGTATAAACAGGGGGTTTTGGTCCGCACGTGCGACTCGTTTTCGATACTGTCCCGTTTCTGGTGCCGCGTCGCCGTGCGCACGCACAAGGAGAATGCCCGGCTTGCGAAGGCGTTCAGCCGCGCGCTTCGGGCGGAAGGTGCATCGGGCGAAGGCGAACCCGACGAACGGGGCGGCGCTTCTTGCAGCGGCGCTATGGCGGGCGCGGATGGCCGAGGCTCGGCGAAGGAGGTCGATACCCGTGGGTAGGGCGAAGCCCATCATGATCCAGGGCACCATGTCGAACGCGGGGAAGAGCCTGCTTGCGGCGGGGCTGTGCCGTGTGCTTTCGCAGGACGGCCTGCGCGTGGCTCCCTTCAAGAGCCAGAACATGGCGCTCAACAGCGGTGTCACGGCCGATGGGCTTGAGATGGGGCGCGCCCAGATCATGCAGGCCGAGGCGTGCGGCATCGCGCCCGACGTGCGCATGAACCCCATCCTGCTCAAGCCCGAAAGCGACCACCGAAGCCAGCTCATCGTGGCCGGCAAGGCGCAGGGAGCCTTCGCTGCGAGGGACTACTTCGTGCGAAAGAAGGCGCTCATGCCGCAGATTTTGAAGGCGTTCGATTCGCTAGCGGAGGAAAACGACGTCATCGTCATCGAGGGCGCCGGCAGCCCCGTCGAAATCAACCTTGCCGAAAACGACATCGTCAACATGGGGCTCGCACGCGCTGTGTCCTCTCCCGTGCTGCTCGCGGGCGACATCGACCCAGGCGGGGTGTTTGCCCAGCTCTACGGCACGGTCGCGCTCCTTGCGCCCGAGGACCGCGCGCTTTTGCGGGGGCTTGTGGTGAACAAGTTCCGCGGCGATGTGGAAATCCTGCGCCCGGGTTTGGCCCCGCTCGAGAAGATGTGCGGGGTTCCCGTCGTGGGGGTCGTGCCGTATCTTACGCTCGACCTGGACGACGAGGACTCGCTCGCGCCGCGCCTATCTGCCCGCGAGGCGTGCGGCGTCATCGACGTCGCCGTCGTGCGCCTTCCGCATCTGTCGAACTTCACCGACTTCGACCCGCTTTCGCGCGTACCCGGCGTGGGCGTGCGTTACGTTTCCTCGACGACCGATCTGGGCCGACCCGACCTGGTGGTGCTCCCCGGCTCAAAGACCACGCTCGACGACGCGCGCTGGCTTGCGGCTAGCGGCATCGGAGCCTGTGTACGCGCGCTTTCGGGCGCGGGCACGCCGGTGCTCGGCATATGCGGAGGCTACCAGCTTTTGGGAGACGAGCTTTCCGACCCGCACGGCAGGGAAGGCGCTGGCACCGCGCGCGGGCTCGGGCTCATCCCTGCAAGTACGGTGTTCAAGGAGGAAAAGCGCCTCGCCCAGTCGGAGCTGCGCATCACGGGCGCCCAAGGCGCGTTCTCGGTGTGGAACGGCATGACGGCGCGCGGGTACGAGATTCACGACGGCGAAACGACCGTCTCCTGCGCCCCTGCGGGCACGATTGGCGGCAAACCAGAAGGAGCGGCCTGCGGAAACGTGTTCGGAACCTATCTCCACGGCCTGTTCGACGAACCGGGAGTGGCGCTCGCCCTCGCGCGCTCGCTCGCGCGCATGCGCGGCCTGCCCGAGAGCGTCGTGGGTGCTGAGGGCGCGGTGTCCGCGGCCGATCACCGTGCGCGCGAGTTCGACCGCCTGGCCGACTCCGTGCGCGGGGCGCTCGACATGGAGTATGTCTACCGCATTATTGAGGAGGGCGTATGATCCACGTGTATCATGGCGACGGCAAAGGCAAGACCACGGCGGCGATGGGCCTCGCCCTTCGCATGCTCGCCGCAGGCCGCCGCGTCGTCGTCGTGCAGTTCCTGAAAGACGGCGAAAGCGGGGAGGCACGCCTGCTCGTCGAGCATTTCGGCGTGCCCGTGTTCGCGGGGAAGGTGTCGGACAAGTTTACCTGGTCGATGACGTCGGAAGAACTTGCCGCGACGCGCGAGCTGCACGATGGGAACCTCGCTTTCGCGCTCGCCGAGCTCGAGGGCGCGCAGGAGGGGCTGCTCGTGCTCGACGAGGCACTCGACGCGCTTTCAAAGGGGCTTGTCGACGAGGCGCTCGTGGACCGCGCGCTCGAGATGTCCGCGCGCGGCGTCGAAGTAGCGCTCACCGGGCGCGCGCCTTCCCGCAAGATCATGGAGAAGGCCGACTACATAACCGAGATGCGGTACAAGAAACACCCCTACGAGCAGGGGATATGTGCAAGGGAAGGAGTGGAGTACTAGATGGATTCCAAGGAGATGGCGCCCGGCGACATCGAGCGGCGCAGCTTCGAGATCATCACCGAAGAGCTCGGCGGCCGCACGTTCCCTCCGCTCGAAGAGCCCGTCGTGAAGCGCGTCATCCACACCACTGCCGACTTCTCGTACGCCGATTCCCTCGTGTTCACCCATGACGCCGCGCACTGTGCGCTCGACGCACTGCGCGCAGGGGCCACGGTGCTCACCGACACGAACATGGCGCTCGCAGGCATAAGCAAGCCCGCGCTCGCGAAGCTCGGCTGCAAGGCCGTGTGCTACATGGCCGACCCTGATGTCGCCGCAACGGCGCGCGCCGCGGGCACGACTCGCGCCGTTGCGAGTATGGACAAAGCTTGCGGCATCGAGGGTCCGCTCATCGTGGCCGTCGGCAACGCTCCCACAGCACTTCTGCGCCTCGCCGAGCTCATGGACGCGGGGAAGATCGCGCCCGCGCTCGTCGTTGGGGTGCCGGTCGGGTTTGTGAACGTGGTCGAGGCGAAAGAGGAGCTACTCGCGCGACGCGTGCCGGCCATCGTCGCGAGGGGTCGCAAGGGTGGCTCGACCGTGGCGGCCGCCATTATGAACGCGCTGCTCTACCAGATCACGCGCCCAGGCGGCCCGAAGTGACGGCGCCCGCATCCGCGCCGGCGCTGCGCATCTTCGCCGGCACCACCGAGGGCCGCCTTCTGTGCGAATGGGCGAGCGGGGCGGGCATCCCCGCCCGTGCCTACGCGGCAACCGAGTACGGAGGTGAGCTTTTGGGCGAGCTTCCGGGCATCGAGGTGCATGCGGGCAGGCTCGACGAGGCCGACATGGAGCGCGAGCTTTGCGGCGCGCGCATCGTCGTCGACGCCACGCATCCCTTCGCTACGCTCGCAAGCGGCAACATCCGGGCCGCTTCGCTCGCCGTGGGTGCACGATGCCTGCGCCTTGCGCGCCCGGTCGAGGCGCTGCCCAAAGGCGTCGTCTCGGTCGCGTCGATCGCCTGCGCGGCGCGCTTTCTCTCCGAGAACCCGGGTCGCGCGCTTCTCACGACGGGGAGCAAGGAGCTTGCTCCCTACACGCGCGTCGCCGATTTCGCGGAGCGCTTCTTCGTGCGTGTGCTCCCGCTGCCCGGTGCTATAACGAAGTGCATCGACGCGGGGTTTTCGCCGTCGCACGTCATCGGCATGCAGGGGCCCTTCACCCGCGAGCTCAACGAGGCGATGCTTCGGCAGGTGGGCGCCCAGTGGCTTGTGACCAAGGACTCGGGAACCGTAGGCGGCACGGCCGAGAAGATCGCCTCCGCGCACGACGTGGGAGCGCGCTGTATCGTGGTCGCCCGTCCCGCCGAGGGAGGCGGGGCCCTTTCGCTTCGGGAAGTGAAAGACGCGCTCTTACGGGAGTTCGCGCGCTAGGCGCTCGCCGCGCATGCGTGCCCTCCTGCCTGCGAGGAGGAGCGCCCCGAGCAAGCTCGAACCGTACAAGACCGTCATCCGCCAATAGCTCGAGGACGACGCCCGGAACTGGCGCAAGCAGCCCTTCAATAAGTTGCGGTGAAATAGTGTCTGTTTTGCTGCTAGATAGCATATTTAGTCCCTAATTCACCGCAACTTGTTGGCGGTGGCTTACTGGTAGCGTAGGCACTCCACCGGGTCGAGCTTTGCCGCGCGGCGAGCGGGGTAGAAGCCAAAGATTACGCCGATGCCGACGGAGACGGCGAAGGCCAGCAATACCGTGGCGATTGAAAAGCTCGGTGTGATTTGCCCGCTGGCACCGAGCTCGCCAAGAATCCCGGATCCGGAGGCAAACATCGCAAGAGCCCAGGCCAGCAGATAGCCAATCAGGACACCCAACAGTCCGCCGGTGACGCACAGCGCCGAAGACTCGGCCAAAAACTGCGCGGTGATATCGCGACGACTGGCGCCCAGAGCGCGGCGGATGCCGATCTCGCGAATGCGCTCCGTTACGTTGGTAAGCATCATATTCATAATGCCGATACCGCCGACAAGCAGCGAGATGCTGGCGACAGCACCCATGATGAGCGAGAACGCGCCCATAAAGGAGTTGAGTGCATCGATGGCGCTTTTCATGGATGTCGCCGATACACTGTCGTACTCATCCTCCTCCTCGATGCCCTTCATCGCGCGCACCTTGGACTCGATGGTCTTACAAAGCTCATCCATGTCCGTGCCCTCGGCGGCAAGTGCCATCACGCTGGGGAATGAGGGATTCTCGTCGCCAAACAGACCTGAGATGGTTTCGCGTGGCATATACAGCGTGAGAGAGCCCATGGAGTCGCTGCCGCCATCAATCACGCCTACAATCTGCACCTCGCCGTTGGACACCTTGATGGTTTTCCCCAGCGCATCCTGTTCGTTGCCGTACAGCTGATCGGCGCCGCCGCGGCTGATGAGCGCCACGCGCGAGCCTGATTGAGACTCGGCCTGGGAATAGGTACGCCCCGCAACGAGCTTGCTGGCCCCCACGGCGTCAAGCATGTCACTATCGACACCCTGTGCCATGACGGTATAGCTTTTATTGCCGGTCTTGTACTCGGTATACGCGCTGTCGACAATGCCGATCTGCTCTATCTGCGGCACCAGTTTTTGAAGCTTCTCGATGTCCGACTCGGTGAGTTCTTGCGACGAATAGATTTGCACCATGCGTGCCGCATTGAGGCCCAGGCTGTTGACCAAGCTGTTTTGGATGCCGCCGATGAGCGAAGTCATGGCGATAACCGAGGCGATGCCGATGACAATGCCCAGGATGGTGAGCAGGCTGCGCCCCTTGTTGGCCTCGAGCGAGTGAAGGGCTTCCTGGATAAGATCGCGGGCGCTCATGCCATCTCTCCTTTCGGCGGGTTGGCGGAGGCGGAAATCATGGGCAGGCTATCTACGGCGCTGCGTAGGGTCCGCGGTGCATGTGGAATATACGCGCCGTCGTGAATGCGACCGTCGCGGATGGTCACGGCACGGTCGGCCTCGGCGGCGATGCCGGGGTCGTGTGTGATAAGCACGATGGTTTTGCCGCGCTTCTGGAGCTTATGGAAGGTCTCCATCACAAGCGCTCCGGTAGCGGAGTCCAGGTTTCCCGTCGGCTCATCGGCCAGGATGATGGGCGGGTCATTAACGAGGGCGCGTGCGATGGCGACACGCTGCATCTGGCCGCCCGAGAGCTCGGATATGCGGTGGTCCCAGTGGTCGACCGGTAGCGTGACGGCCTGCAGCGCGTGCACGGCGCGCATTTCGCGCTGGCTACGGGGCACATTGGTGTAGGCCAGCGGCAGCATGACGTTTTCGATAACCGACAGGCGCGGCAGCAGGTTGAAGCTCTGAAAGACAAAGCCAATGCTCAGGGCGCGAACTTCGGTGAGCTCGTCATCATCGAGCTCGGCCACGTTGAGCCCTTGCAGGTAGTAGTCGCCCGCCATCGGCTTATCCAGGCAGCCTAGGATGTTCATGAGCGTTGATTTGCCCGAGCCCGAGGGGCCAGTGATAGCGACGAATTCGCCGGGATTTACCGCCAGGCTCACGTTGTGCAGGATGTGGGCGCACCCCGCCTCGCTCTCAAAGATGCGGTGCACGTTGCGGATGTCGATAACGGGACGCATTACATGCCCTCGTCGGCAGACATACTGCCCGAATCCGCGCCGTAGCCGCCGTCAGCCGCTGCGTCCGCTCCGGTATCCATGACGAGGGTGTCGCCATCGCGCAGCTTGGTAACCGGCACGTTGGGGTTGATCTCGTTGCCCTGGTCGTCGCGCTTGACCTGTGTCTTGCCGACTACGGCTTCGTTGTCGTTTTGCGTCACGACGGTCACCTTCACGCGACGGGTTTGCTTGCCCTCGTCATCAGTCGCCACGTTGACGTAATAGTGTTCGCCGTCTTCGGTCATGAGCGCCATCGTCGGCACCATCACCACGTCGTCGAGCTGCTCGGTCACCACCGAGACCTCGGCCGTCATGCCCGGCTTCAGGCGCGCGTCGGGCGCCTCGATGAGCATGGCGACGTTAAAGGTCACGCTGCCGCCGCCACCGTTGGCGGCGTCGGAGTTTGCCACCGACGCGATAGCCGTGACGGTGCCCTGGCTCACGATATCGGGAAACGCGGGATACGTGACGTTGGCGCTCTGCCCAACGGCGATCTTGGCGATGTCCTTTTCGCCCACCTGCACGGTCACCTTCATCTTAGATAGGTCGGCGATCTGCATGCACTGCTTGCCGCCGCTCGTATCGCTTTCGCCCATGATCATGCCGCCTTTAACCGTGGCGCCCACTTTGGCATTGAGCTCCACGATGCTACCCGAGCTCGGGGCCGTGACCGTGCGACTGGAGGCCTTGGCGTTCGCCTGGTCGAGGTTTGCCTGGGCTGATGCGAGGCTGCGCTGCGCGGCCGATACGGCGTTCGTGTCCACTGATGCGGCGGAGACGCCAGCCGCTGCGGAAGCTCCCTCGACGTCCGTCGTTGGGGTGGCCTGCGCAGCAGCTGCGGCTTTCTGCGCGTTGGCGAGGTCTTCTTGAGCGGCAGCAACTGCACGCTGCGCCTCGGCAACGTTGCGATCGAGCTCGTCGTTTTTAATGGTCATAAGCACGTCGCCCTCGTTGACGGATTGGCCTGCCTGCACGTTGATAGAATCGACCGTGCCGTCGACAGAAGGGGAGACCACTGAGGACGAAATGGGTTTGAGCTGGCCTTTCGCCTCGACCGTTGTGGTAAGCGTGCCCTCGGTCACTATGTCGGTCACAGGACCGCTAGCGCCCTGTGGCTGCACATTGATAACAAGGGTTGCAACAATGGCAATGAGCGCGACGGCACCCACGACGCCGGCGGCAATACCGCGACGAATCAGCTTTTTGCGTCGGCGTTCGGCACGCTTTGCCTTGAGCTTGGCATATGCCTCTTCATCGGAAATCTCGGCCGTATCGTTCGCGCGTCCGCTCTGCTTGTCGGCATGTACGTTTGTAATCAGAGGAAACGTTTCGGTGGCACCTTCGGGCGTGCGTTCGGTATCATCTGGGCCCGGGGTGATCGTGGGGACATTCGGCATAGCGTCTCCTTTATAGAAAGAACCTCGATAATTATATGCGCCCACCGGTTGGGGCGGGCGCATAGGACGGTTTCTTTCGGAACTGTTAGATTGGTCGCAGCGGTTCCACGTTGTAGGAATGCGCGCGTTGCACTACGAGTGGACAACCACGCACAGGCCGACTTTGATGCAATCGTGCAGTGCCTTGGCGTCGGCCAGGCGCAGGTTGATGCAACCGTGGCTGCCGCACCACTTGTACGACTCGGCGTTATCGAAGCTCTTGTCGTTTTGCCAAGTGGCGTCGTGGAAGCCGATCATGTTGCCCTCAAACGGCATCCAGTAGCTCACCGGGCTCTCATATTTGGGTTTACCGGTCTCGGGGTCCTTGGCTCCGATCAGGGTGTTGCCGCCGTCGTTGCTGTTGATCTGCCACACACCCTCGGGGGTGGCGTCTTCGCCCGGTTTGCCCGAGATAAAGTTGGCCTCCCAAACGATATTTCCGCTCTCGTCATAGTAGCGCGCGTGCTGTTCGGACAAGTCGACGTCGATATACGCCTTCCAGTCGGGCTCTCCCTTTGCGGTAAAGGTGTCGGCCTTCTGGGAGTACTTGATCTCGATTTCGCCGGTCTGCTTGTTGTTAATGGCGTCCTCGACCTGCTTGGCGAGCGAGCTGCTGTCGATGGACCAACCAAAGTCGCCGCCTTCGACGGCGCACTGCTTGCCATCGGCGCGCGTCCACCAGCGAGTGGAGCCCACGGTATTAAAGCCGTTGGCGAGTTCGGCTGCCCAGTTGCTGATCTGCGACGTATCGAGCGTTGGGTTGGCGGGATCGGCAAAGCTGATCCACTGCAATACGGAGCTGCCATCAACCTTGCCGGCATCCTCGCCGTTGAGCTTGAGGGTCACGTTGACGCCCAGGAAGTTGTTGGCGGCATCGCATGCGGCCTGAATCTGATCATCGGTCAGCGTTCCATTGAGCGGCTCATAGGCATCGTTGCCGAGCTTGGAAAGATCTACGGACTCGGCCAGCGAGGCAAGCTCGAGCTCGGCATACTTAATGACATGCTCGCGGTTGATTTTCTCGTTGGAGCGCGCCTTCTCGACGGTAAACTTGCCGGCCTGCTCGTCATAGGAGCTATTGGCCTCGAACGTGCCCGAACGGCCCTCGTTAAACTCGTCGATAGCGGCGCCCAGGTCCTCCTCAAACTTCTTTTGGTCAAAGGCGTCGGAGAGCATGGACAGGTCGACGTCTTGATCAAGATCGACTTCGTTGGAGGTAGCGGTTGTTTTGGTCTTGCCGCTTAAGGATTCCACAAGGCGGACCGGCCAAATAAAGGCTTCGTTGTGGCTGATGATTTCTTTTGCGGCAGCTTCGCCGTCGACGATGGGCTCATCGGACTCGGGCTGATAGGTCCAGCTAAAGTCATCGCCTGTCACGGTTTGCTTATAGTGCTTCCATGCCGAGTTGACCTTGGTTGCGGCAGACGAAGCGTTGGAGAAGGAGACGTCGACGCCGGCAATGGTGGTGTTGGGGTAGGCTACCTGCGAAAACGCTACGACGCCTACGATATAGACAATGACGATTAGACCCAGGATGACAAAGAGCGTCGTCTTTTTGCCCGACTTATTGTTCTCGGCGGGTTTGCGCGCGGGGCCGCGATCGCCTCGAGCGTGCGTGGGGGGCTGCTTGGGCGCATTGCCGTTTGCCTGGCGCTGCTGACGTTGTTGACGCTGCTGTCGCTGTTGGTTCGGGCGTTGGGAAGCGTTTGCCGCACCACGCTGCTGACCGTGGCTCGGCGCGATAGGACGCGGCGACTGAACGCCGCCGGTGTGCCTGCTCGGCTGCTGCGGATCGGGAATCAGTTGAGTTCGATCGTTTTGCGACATCGTATGCATATCCTTCGATTTTCGCCTTGCGGTTCATCGTGTTTTTACTGGGCTTGCATTATAGCGATTGCCCTGCTGTTTGTGGTACGGAAACGGTGGCATTCAAAAGAGGTGGGACATTTGTCCCACCTTTGAGTCGTTCTTTGCCGCTATCCGCACACACCGCATTTTGCACAGGCCGAAAGTGCGGCCGGAGCCTGCGCGATGCCGCCCTTTGCCGTCTCGCGCAGCGTGGCCGGCAACGCGTGGCCCACTGAGAGCATGACATGTGCCATCTGGTCAAACGGCACCAGGCTCTTAATGCCTGCGAGGGCGAGTTGTGCCGAGCTAAAGGCCGCTGCCACGCCGATGGCGTTGCGGTTTTGGCAGGGCACCTCCACGAGGCCACCGACGGGGTCACAAACGAGGCCCAGCAGGTTACTTAGCGCGATGGAACTGGCGTCGAGAGCCTGCTCGGGCGTGCCGCCGAGCATCTGCACCAGCGCGGCGGCTGCCATGGCGGCGGCGCTTCCGCCCTCGGCTTGGCAGCCGCCCTCGGCGCCGGCAACGCAGGCGCTTGTGGTGAGGTTGAGGCCGATGGCGGCTGCGCAGTAGAGCGCGTCCATGACTTGCTCGTCGTCGAGCTGAAGGTGATCGGCGAGCGCCAGCACGCAGCCGGGCACGACACCCGCGGATCCCGCCGGCGGAGCGGGGACGATCACGCCCATGGTGGCGGAGCGCGCGAGCACGGCCATGGCGCGGGCCACGGCTTCGGTCTGGACGGGGCCCATCAGGCTTTCACTCAACTCGTTGCAGCGGGTTGCTTCGACGAGCTTGGCCTCGCCGCCGATAAGCCCGCCGAGCGAGCGCTGCGGATTGGCGATGGGGGCCGTTGTCTCCTCGCGCATGACGTCGAGCACGCGGCGCATGGCGGCGACGGCGTGGGCCTCGCCGGTCAGACGTGCCTCGCGAACGGCCATGACGGCACCGATGCTGAGTCCCAGTTCCTCGCACGCATCGAGCAGCTGCTCGCCGTCGTCGAAGATCTCCTTAGCCGAGCCGCCGGGGGAGAGCGACGAGGCAGAACCGGGGAGCTCGATAAAGGTCGCGTAATCGACATTGTCGAGCTTGCGGAGCATGGGGACGACGGTGTCGTCGGGCGCGCCGTCGGTCTCAAAGACGGAGTAGGCCTGGCCGCCCACTTCGGTGCGGTAGGTGCGGCAGAAGGCGATGTTTACATGGGCGTAGGCGAGCAGGTTGGTGAGCGCGGCGAGCACGCCGGGAACGTCCTTGTGCGCCACGAAGAGCGTGGAATACATGCCCGAGATGTCGACGCCGACGCCGTTAATGCGGCTGATGCGCATCTTGCCGCCTCCCAGGCTCTCGCCGCGGACCTGTGCCGTGGCGCCCGTGTCGTCGACCATGTCGATGTCGACGGTATTGGGGTGGATGGAGGCGTCGTCGCCCTTGATGCCAAAGTGATATTCGAGGCCCTGCTCGCGTGCGAGGTCGAAGGCCTGCTTGATGTTCTCGTCATCGGTGTCGAGGCCCAGGATGCCTGCGACGAGCGCGCGGTCGGTGCCGTGGCCGCGGTAGGTGTGGGCGAAGGAGTTCCACAGGCCAAAGGTGACTTTGGTGATGCGGCCTTCCAGCAGGCTGGCAGCAACTTGGGCGCACCGCAGGGCGCCGGCGGTGTGCGATGAGCTGGGGCCGACCATGACGGGGCCCAAGATTTCGAATGCCGAGGTCGTAGCTAGTGTTTGCGGCTTGCCTGCCATGGGTGCTCCTGTTCTATCCCGTCGTTCCGAGGGGCGGGGCATACTTGTCCCGTCGTTCCGAGGGCTTTGGTATTTGGTCGCCTGCTCTACAGTCCTGGCTCGCACGGAGGCCACATTAAGTGGCCTCCGGCTCGTGCGGAACTCGCGACCGACCAAATACCAAAGCCCTCGGAACTTAGGATACATGGCTGGAGTCGCTCTGCTGCAAAATTTATCGGCCTGTGATTTATTCCATGTCCCAGGTAGGCTCATCTTCACAACCTTTAAATAAAAAAGAAGTACCGGTTGGGGCCGGTACTTCTTTTGGTGCGTTGTTATTTGGCTGTAGCTTTTCGAGTTAGCTTACAGGCCGCAGGCTGCTTTGAGTTCTTCGACTCGATCGGTTTTCTCCCAGGTGAAGTCGGCGTCTTCGCGGCCGAAGTGACCGTAGGCTGCTGTTTTCTCGTAGATGGGGCGACGCAGGTCTAGGTCGCGGATGATTGCGCCCGGGCGCAGGTCGAAGGTCTTCTCTACGGCTTCAACGATTTTGTCCTCGGCAACATGCGCGGTACCGAAGGTGTCGACCATGATTGAGAGGGGCTTGGAAACGCCGATGGCGTAAGCAAGCTCGACTTCGCAGCGGTCGGCCAAACCGGCAGCGACCACGTTCTTAGCGACCCAGCGCGCGGCATACGCGGCGGAGCGGTCAACCTTGGTGCAGTCCTTGCCGCTAAAGGCACCGCCACCGTGACGGCCGTAGCCGCCGTAGGTGTCGACAATGATCTTGCGGCCGGTGAGGCCCGTGTCGCCCATGGGGCCGCCCACGACAAAGCGACCGGTGGGGTTCACGTAGATGTCCGCGTTGTCCCACGGCATGTTCTCGGCGGCCATGACCGGGGTGATGACGTGCTCGATGAGGTCGGCCTTGATCTTGCCCATGTCCTCGATCTCGGCGGCGTGCTGCGTGGAGATGACGATGGTCGTGACCTCGACGGGCTTGCCTTCCTCATAGCGCACGGTGACCTGGGTCTTGCCGTCGGGACGCAGATAGGCGAGGGTACCGTCGTGACGCACGGCGGCCAAGCGCTCGGCCAGGCGGCTTGCCAGGTAGTGTGGCATGGGCATAAGGGTCTTGGTCTCGTTGGAGGCATAACCGAACATCATGCCCTGGTCGCCGGCACCGATCAGGTCGATCGGGTCGGTGGTAGCGCCGGTCTGGGTCTCGAAGGACTCGTCAACGCCCTGCGCGATATCGGGCGACTGCTCATGGATGAGGCTCATGACGCCGCAGGTGTCGCAGTCAAAACCGAACTTGGCACGGTTGTAGCCAATGCGGCGTATAACGCCACGGGCGATCTCCTGCACGTCGACGTAGGCCTGAGTGCGGATCTCGCCGGCGACGATGACGGTGCCGGTCGTCACGAGGGTCTCGCAGGCGCAGCGGACGTTCTCCACGTTGGCAGGCACGCCGTTGGGGGCGATGTAGCCCTGCTCCTGCAGCTCTATTTCTTTGGCGAGGATTGCATCGAGGACGGCGTCGCTGATCTGATCAGCGATCTTATCGGGATGACCTTCGGTCACCGACTCCGACGTAAAAACGAAGGACCCGTGTTGGGGCGGGATGGAACGAAGTTCTTCTGACATGATTGTCCTTTCAAAAACGTGTCCCGGCGACCGTTACCATTCCGCCGGGCTCTCTATGCAAGGGCACATCATAGCGCGTAATTCAAACATTCACACCCTTTCCGCACCTACTCATTGGGGACAGACATAAATGGCCGGCCGGGTACTCATTGGGGACAGGCTTAAACGAACAGTCTTACCTAAATGCCGACAGGTTGCTCAAAGACTGGTCATTTAAGTCTGTCCCCAATGAGTAGGTCGGTGCCCTTTGTGCGGAGTAGGTCGGTGCCCTTTGTGCGGAGGTTGCTTTGATGCTTTATACTGGTGAAGTTAGACATCCATCCTGCAATCGAGGAGATTTCCATGGCATCAGACGTTCGCGTCCGCTTTGCACCCTCACCGACGGGCAAGCTGCACATCGGCGGCGCCCGCACCGCTATCTATAACTGGGCTTTCGCCCGCGCAAACGGCGGCACGTTCATCCTGCGCATCGACGACACCGACCCCACCCGCTCCACCGACGAGAACACGCAGATCATCCTGCGCGCCATGCGTTGGCTGGGCCTGGACTGGGACGAGGGTCCCGAGGTGGGCGGCGATTTTGGCCCCTACGCCCAGACCGAGCGCCTGGACCTGTACAAGCAGGCCGCTCAGAAGCTTTGGGACGAGGGCAAGGCCTATCCCTGCTTCTGCACCAAGGAGCAGCTCGACGCCGACCGCAAGGCCGCGCAGGAGCGCAAGGACCCCTTCCAGGGCTATCAGCGCCGCTGCCGCGATCTTGATCCCGAGGAGGCCCGCCGTCGCATCGAGGCCGGCGAGTCCTACGTCCTGCGCATCAAGGTGCCCGAGGACCGCGGCGACGTCGTTATCCACGACGCCGTCCACGGCGAGGTGACCTTCGACGCCAAGGAGCTCGACGACTTTGTCATCTTCCGCTCCGATGGCACGCCCACGTACAACTTCGCGACCGTTGTCGACGACGCCATGATGAAGATCACCCATGTCATCCGCGGCGACGACCACCTGTCCAACACCCCGCGTCAGGTC
>RPYR01000078.1 GCA_008671285.1 Collinsella aerofaciens
GCGCACCGTTGTGGCGCCCGACCACGCTGCCGTCGCGCCACACAATGTCGCCCGGTGCAGCGGGATGTCCGCAGCGGCGCTCGATATAGCCCGCGTAGTCACCGTCTGGAATAAAGCAGATGTCCTCGCTTTCGGCCTTCTGGGCGTTGGTAAAGCCTTGCTCGGCGGCTATGCGGCGCACGTCGCGCTCTTTGTCTAGGCCTGCCAGCGGAAAGATCGTGTGCGCCAGGCGCTCCTGCGTAAGCGAATATAAAAAGTAGCTCTGGTCCTTTTTGGGATCTTCGCCGCGATGCAGCTGCCAGGTGCCGTCTACTGTCTGGCTTGTTTTGGCGTAATGACCCGTTGCGATGTAGTCGCAGCCCATGTCCAGCGCCGCACCGAGCAACGCGCCAAACTTTATGTGGCGGTTGCAGATGATGCACGGGTTGGGCGTCAGCCCCTCCTGGTAGGCGTTCACAAAGCGCTCGATAACGCTGTGGTCGAAGGTCTGCTGCAAGTCGAGCACATGGTGGGGTATCCCCAGACGCTCGGCGACGGCCTTCGCATCGGCGATGTCGCGGTCGACCTTACTCATGCCCGTGGCGGGATCGGGCGCGGGGCAGGTGAGGCGCATGGTGGCGCCGACGCATTCGTAGCCCTGGCTTTTGAGCAGGTACGCGGTCACGCTGGAATCGACGCCGCCGCTCATGGCGACGAGCACGCGCTTGTTGTGCATGGGGAGGTTCTCCTTGGTGGCATGTGGCCAAAAAAGAAAAGCGGCGCGGGAGGCTGGTTCCGCGCCGCAGACATTGTAGCAAGTTCGGACGTCTCGTGGGACACCCTGATTGGATGGGCTCAGGCTGCCGGGAGAGAGGAGACCGGCTCGTCCCTGGGCTCAACCTATGGGCGACAGACCTTAGTCCTGGAACAGTGCCGTGGACAGGTAGCGCTCACCGGTATCGGCGAGCAGCGCCACGATGGTCTTGCCCTCGTTCTCGGGACGCTTGGCCAGCTGCAGTGCGGCCCACACGGCGGCGCCGGACGAAATGCCCACGAGCACGCCCTCCTTGTGGCCCACGGCGCGGCCGGTGGTAAAGGCGTCGTCGTTCTCGACGGGGATGATCTCGTCATAGATCTGGGTGTCGAGTACGTCGGGCACAAAGCCGGCACCGATACCCTGGATCTTGTGCGGGCCGGCCTGGCCCTTGGAGAGCACCGGGGAGGTGGCGGGCTCGACGGCGACGACCTGAATCTCGGGGTTCTGCTCCTTGAGGAACTCGCCCACGCCGGTCACGGTACCAACGGTGCCAACGCCGGCGACGAAGATGTCGACCTTGCCGTCGGTGTCGTCCCAGATCTCGGGGCCGGTCGTGGCCTTGTGAATGGCGGGGTTGGCGGGGTTTACAAACTGGCCGGCGATGATGCTGTTGGGAGTCTCCTTCTGCAGCTCCTCGGCCTTGGCGATAGCGCCCTTCATGCCCTTGGAACCGTCGGTGAGTACGAGCTGTGCGCCATATGCCTGCATAAGCTTGCGGCGCTCGACGGACATGGTCTCGGGCATGGTGATGATCACCTTGTAGCCGCGGGCGGCCGCCACCGAGGCGATGCCGACGCCGGTGTTGCCGCTCGTGGGCTCGATGATGGTGTAGTCGCCGCCGCGCACAAGCTTGCCGGCCTTCTCGGCCTCGTCGATCATGTTCTTGGCGACGCGGTCTTTGACGGACCCGGCGGGGTTGAAGTATTCCAGCTTGACGAGCACGCGGGCCTTGAGGTCCTCATCGGCCTCAAAGTGAGTGAGCTCCAGAAGCGGAGTGTGGCCGATAAGCTGATCGATGGACGTGTAAACATTGCTCATGGTGAACCTCCAAAGTGTTCAAATGACTGGATACCGTGTGGTTTTACGGTGCGTGTAGCAGCGAAACCCATAAACCTTATGGGTTGTTCTTTTTGCTGTTGGCAAGCATAGTAGACAGTAAAGCCTAGTAACGCAATAGGAAATAGAAGATTATTACGAGTCGATTAACCAGCTTGACGGGAATAGGTATTTTCAAAACCAATTTTTCGGCTAGAATTTCTACGAATTAACAGACCGAAAGGCAGCAATATATATGTTGGTTTCCACAAAGGGCAGATATGCCCTGCGCGTTATGGTCGACCTGGCCGAGCACCAGGCGGCGAGCCGCATTCCCCTCAAAGAGATCGCCGCGCGTCAGGGGATTTCGGAGAAATATCTGGAGAACATTTTGGCCACGCTCGTGCGCGCCAATATGCTCTCGGGCATGCGCGGCAAGGGTGGCGGCTATGTGCTCACGCGCCCGCCCGAGCAGTACACGGTGGGCGAGATCCTGCGCCTGACCGAGGGCAGCCTGGCGCCGGTCGCATGCCTGGACGGCGACTGCAAGGGTTGTTCGCGTTCGGATGAGTGCCCAACGCTCGACGTGTGGAAGAACCTGGACAAGCTCATCAACGACTACCTCGATGGCGTGACGCTCGATGCGCTCGTCGCCCCCAACGAGGGCTACGACTACGTCATCTAGTCCCACCTGCCATTTGGGGACGGGGTAGAAATGGTCGATTTTCTTGCCCTCTGAGGCTTGGCAAATGACAAGGCCGCCCATCGTTGCGATGGACGGCCTTCGTTTTGGCATGTTGTGGCGGTTCGTATCCGGTCGCTTTAGTTCCTGGCGATGCTGTCGAGAATGCTGCGCATGATGGATACCAGGATGCTGCCCATAAAGGCCGATCCAAAGCCGGCAATGGAGATACCCGCTCCCAGCAGATTGACCGACAGGTAGCTGGCCAGCTCGAGCATAAAGCTGTTGACTACGAGCTGAAAAATACCAAGCGTGATAATAGTGAGCGGCAGCGAGATGACCTTCAGGAACGGCTTGACGAGCGAGTCGACTATGTTGAGGAACAGTCCCACGAAGGCAAAACACACCCAGGCGTCGGCCATGCCGAAGGGCTGAATGCCGGGGACGAGAAACGTTGCGATCGCGATGGCGATTGAGGTAAAGAGCCAGTTAAGCATAAAGCGCATGGTGTGAATCCTTTCTTGCGCAAGACGTGGCAAAGAGGCGTGAGAGGCACATGCCTTTGCAACTCGGATAGATGCGCGGGCACGGCCCTGTTTGGGCGCCCATTGTCTCAGATATTCATGGAGCTTGCGTGCGTATTCGGTTTCAAAACGGCGTTCGTCCTAGAAAACGCGCCGCTGGCAGAGAGTCTTGTCGCTTTAGTTTGGTGGTGTGCTACACTGCTACGGGCAAAAGCCACAGGCGTTGCCCTATTGCATAGAACGGGCGAACGATGTCCGATGTCAGTATCAACTTCGATGCCTTTTGGCGGGTTTGGCGGTGATCGATGAATATCGAGAACATGTTTGACAAGCCTGATGTCAAGCAGCTGGTCCACGCATTTAGCCTGTTGGACGACGAGAAAGATATCCAAGCGTTTTTGACCGATATCTGCACGCCGCGTGAGATTTGCGATCTATCGCAGCGTCTGCAGGTCGCGCGTTACCTGGACGAGGGCGAGCCCTATGTCGAGGTTCAGGCGCGTACCGGCGCTTCGTCCACCACGGTGAGCCGTGTATCCAAGGCGCTCAACGGCGAGTACGGTGGCTACCGCAAGATCCTCATTAAGCTGGAGGATGGCGAGTAAGCCGCGCCAAAAACGAATTGTGCAAAACCGCTCCTCCGGGGGCGGTTTTTTGATCCCTTGGGGACGGAGGAAAACGGATCACCGGGTTAGACAGACCCCCTCGGTGATCCATTTTCCTCCGGCCCCAAGGGATCAAATCTGTTGGCGTGGGGCAAATCTGTCCGCTTGGGCGGGTAGGATGGATGCATTGATTATTGCGAACAGTTTGAGCGGAGGACCATGCCTGTTCGAATCTATACCAC
>RPYR01000112.1 GCA_008671285.1 Collinsella aerofaciens
AAAACTCGGCTAGATGTTACAGATTGAGATGAACAGGAGGACGGGTGCGGTCTAAACAAAATGGCCCGCGCATCACACATCGATGCACGGGCCATTTATTGTCTGCAAGCGGCAGGTGGTGTCAGCGTCTTATGCCTCGAGGTTTTCCTCGATCCAGGCGACGGCACCCTTGGGATCCTTAGTGAGGTCGATGTACTGTTTGCCCTTGGGCGACAGCAGCGTGATGCCCAGGCGGTCGGTGTCGGCCTTCATCTCGTTGTAATAGGTGCGAACCTGCGGAGCCAGGACGATGACGTTGTACTGGTCCATGATGGCGTAGTGGCTGCCGTAGGCACCGGCGTTGGCGGTAATGTCGATGCCCAGCTCGTCGGCGCCTTCCTTAAGCGCGTTGGCGAGCAGTGCAGAGGTGCCGGCGCCAGCGCACAGAACCAGAACCCTCAGATCCTTGCCCTTAAGGGCGGACGGAGCTGCGGAGGCCTCAGTGGCAGAAGCGGTCTCGACAACAGGAGCCTCAACGGCGGGGGCGGCAGCGGTCTTGACGGCCTTGGTCTCCTCGGCCTCTTCTTCGGCCAGGGTCTCGGCCTCCTGCTTGCACAGGACGTTGTCGTAGGCCTTGCAGAACGGGTAGTAGATCAAGAAGTCAACGACCAGCAGGACGACAACCAGGACCAGAGAGATCGGCTGGAAGTTGGTGTCGATGAAGGTGCCGATCGGTCCGGGGAGTGCCCACGGCATGGCATAGATAAAGCCGTTCATGCCCAAAAAGTCGATGAAGAACTTACCAATGAGGACGTTGGCCACGGGGGCAAACAGGAACGGGATCAGGAAGTACGGGTTGAGGATGATGGGCGCGGCGAACAGCAGCGGCTCGTTGACGGCGAACATCACGGGTACGACAGAGGCTTTGCCGACGGCCTTGAGCTGCTTGGAGCGCATAAAGAGCAGGAAGATGATCGGGACAATGAACGTGGCGCCGGTGCCGCCGAGTTCGCCGATGTAGTTACCGAAGTTCTCGGTCAGGGCGAGGGCGGGGTGACCGCCGGCCTGCAGCGTGGCGAGGTTAGTGGTGATGTTGCCAAACAGCGCGGCGTTGAGGGCAGGCTTAACGACCGAGGGGCCGTGGATGCCCATGAACCAGAACAGCGGGATCATGAACCAGATGAGGGCGAGGCCGGCGTAGGAATCGGCAGCGGCGAACAGCGGGCTCACCAGCGTGGAGATGACGTTGGCAAACGGGACGGCCAAGCAGGTGCGGCAGATAACGTCGATGACGGCGACAAACAGGATGGAGAAGCTGAAGGCGAAGATGTCGCGGAAGTTCTGGGCGATGGCGCCGGGGACTTCTTTGGGCAGCTTGATGGTGATGTCTCGCTTAATGCAGAAGGCATAGATGTTGACCGTGGCAAATGCGGCGACAAAGGAGCTCAGCAGGCCCTTGGTGCCCATGTTGTCGGTAAAGAACACCGAGACATCGGCGCCGTCGATCTTGGCACTCGTCTGGGTAACGGCCAAGATGAGCATAGCGCACATGGCGGCGACCATGGTGCTCGTGGCGTTGATGGCCTTGCCGGCAGGCATGCGGCGGTTCTTGGAGCCGGTCAGCGCGCTTGCGGTGGTGCCGGCGACCATGATGCCCACGACGCCCATCGTGAAGTTGTAAACCTTGTTGCAGAAGTTCACGACGTCGACGTTCCACCAGTCGGGCAGCGTAAAGCCGCCGACCGTGGCGACAACGCCCGGCAGGGTCGAAATAAGCAGGAAGACAGAAGAAGACAGGATGATGGGCATTGCTGCCAAAAAGCCGTCTTTAATGGCCTGAAGGTAGATGTTCTTAGAGACCTTGTCGAAGTACGGCTGACCTTTCTCCAAGAACTTAACGATCGATTCCATAGTTCACGCTCCTCTTTGCATGAAATCTTAATGGCATGGACGTTGAAAACCTATATGGTCTCCCGCTTGCTAAAAGCCCGGGTGCAGGCGGGGCCGGTCCCAGGGGGAGAGAGGGGAGCGGCTGGGTTTGTATCGCATAGGGCCGCTCCCTTCTCGGGGGAAAGCGAGGCGATGCGCTACTGCGCGTCCGCCATAGTGTCGGCGAGCTCCTTGTACCAGAGTGCCGACTGCTTGATGTAGCGTTTTTGCGTGTCGAAGTCGATGTAGAACAGGCCGTAGCGCTTGTTATAGCCGTTGGCCCACGAGAACTGGTCCTGCAGGCTCCAGATAAAGTAGCCCTGGACGTCGACGCCCTCGGCGCGCGCCTGGAGCACCTTCTCCATGTGCTGGTCGACAAAGTCGATGCGCTCGGGATCGGCGACGATGCCGTTTGCGTCGGGCTCGGGGTCCTTGTGGCCCAGGCCGTTTTCGGTGATATAGATGACGGGGAGGTTGGGATAGGTGGCGCTGATGTGCTTGAGCGTGTCGTAGAGGCCTTGCGGGTAGATGAGCCAATCCCAGTCGGTGGTGGGGATACCCGGCATATCGACCTGCTGCCCGACGCCCTTAAACTTAAAGCACGAGGTGCCCTTGTCTCCGGTGCCGTTAAAGCTGTTGGTTGACTCGCCATCGTAGGCGGCGATAAACGCCGACTGATAGTAGTTGAGGCCGAACATATCGTTGCGGGGCGCCGCCTTGGCGAGCTCCTCCATGTCGCTGTCCTCAACCGTAAGTGTGGCGTTGTTGGCACGCAGAATCTCGTTGATGAGTGAGAGGGTGCGCGCGGAGTAGTGACCCAGGAAGGCGCCGTCCATGATGAAGTCGGTGTAGAAGGCGTTGTACAGGTCGGCGGCGTGCTGGTCGGCGGGCGAGTCGGTGGCAGGATATGCCGGCGTCAGGACGTTGACCATGCCAATGCGTCCGCCCAGGTGCTCGGTCTCGTCAAGATCCTTATACAGGTTGACGGCGCGGGCGTGGGCAACGAGCTCGTTGTGCTGGCTCTGGATGCCGCTCGTCACATCAAAGTGATGGTTGGGCGGGAAGTTGCCTTGGATGTATTGGGAGTGCGAGAGGCTGATGAGCTCGTTGATGGTGAACCAATTCTTGACCTCGCGGAACTCGCGGAAGCAGAACTCGGCATAGCGCACATAGGCGTCGACGGTCTTGCGGTTGAGCCAGTCGCCCTGGTTGAACAGGGCGGCGGGGGAGTCAAAGTGATGCAGGGACACATAGGGCTCGACGCCATACTTTTTGCAGCAGGCGAACAGCTCGTGGTAGTGCTTAACGCCCTCGGCGAGGGGTTCGGCATCGTCGCCGTTGGGGAAGATGCGGGTCCAGGCGATGGACACACGAATGGCGTTGAGTCCATGCTCGGCAGAAAGGCGGATATCCTCCTCGTAGCGGTTGTAGAAATCACTGGCCGGGTCGGGCAAAAAGCGACCCTGGGCGACAAGGTAATCGTCCCACATGGTCTTACCCTTGCCTGCCACCTTCGTGGAACCTTCCGTTTGGTACGCGGCGGTTGCGGCGCCCCAAACAAAGCCCTTCGGCAGCTGCTGTACGCGGTTTAGCAAAGACATATGCATACACCCTCTCGTCTCGCTGTTCGATATTGTGCGTTTGCGCTCAGGAGGCTCCCTGGTTAGCGTTCAGCGGTGAAAAAGCCCGATAAACACTATCTTAAAATGATTAGAACCAAAATGAGCACGTGAACATTTGACAATGAGCACGTTAACATCCGGCTGGGATGTATAGAAACAAAACAACTTCAAACAGCCGCGAACGGTTGTATTTGTTCGGTAAGCGGTTTTGATTGACAGAAGTTTTCATGTTGTGGTATATGGCTCGGGTATCATGAGCACGTTATCAATGTATGTACGATGCGCCATGGGCGCGGGGAATAGTTGGGAAGCAGGTTAGCGTGGAAGGCATGGATCAGCAGACAAGGAATGGTCGTTCGGCGAGCGCGGCAGAGGTTGCGGCGCTCGCTGGCGTGAGCCGCCAGACTGTGTCTCGCGTGGTCAACGGTATGCCCAACGTGACGGAAAAGACGCGCAAACGTGTGCTGGCCGCCATGGAAGAGCTGGGCTTTCGTCCCAATTTTGCTGGAGCGGCGTTGCGCGGCGGGTCGTATCGTTCTATTGGCCTGTGCATGTACAACATCACACGTGTCGGTAACCTGGCGACGCTCGAGGGTATCATGCAAGCGGCGCGCGAGCACGATTTTGCCGTCACTATGATCGAGATGGGCGGCGACAAGCCCTATGCACTTGCCGATGCCTCGCGCCGCATGGTCGAGCGACCCGTCGACGGCATGATTCTCAACATGAACCGCATGGCTCCCGATTTTGAGGAGTTTGTTCCCCAGCCGGGAGTGCGAACGGTCATCCTGTCCATGTATGCGCATCCGCGCTGCACGACGATCGACTCCGACCAGTATGGTTCGTGCGAGCTGTTGACCAATTATCTGCTGGAACATGGTCACTCGAATATGCGGTTTGTGGCGGGTCCGGAAAACTCGATTTCCTCGCGTTTTCGTGAGGCCGGTTGGCGCGATACGCTGGGTCGTGCTCATGTCGATGCCGCTCCGATGCTGCGTGGCGATTGGAGTGCGGACAGTGGGTACGCCATGGGCGAGCGGATTGCGGCCGAGGTGCTTGCCGGCGGGTCGCAGGCGCCGACTGCCGTGCTTGCGGCAAATGACCAGATGGCGCTGGGCGTTATCGCCGCGCTCGAGAACGCGGGCCTGTCCGTGCCCGACGACGTGAGCGTGGTTGGTATCGACGACGCACTCGAGGGACTTGTTCCTCACAATCGGCTGACGACGCTGCGATTTGATTTGCGCGGTGTCGGTAAGCTTGCGTTTGAGGCGGCGATTGGAGAGAGCTCGTCTATCGAGGCGATTCATGTGCCGAGTACGCTGGTCGAACGCTCGACTGTTAGGGACATACGGGGTTAGGTCCTACTCCGTTTGTCTCGATTTGTAACAGGTAGACGGTCAAAAGCGGGCTACGTGTTACAGATTTAGATTCTTCGGAAAGAGCAATCCTGTTCGTCTCAATCTGTAACAGCTAGGACCAAAAAACTCGGCTAGATGTTACAGATCGAGACAAACGGCTCCCGACCAGCCCAAAAACAAAAAGACCGGGGGCGGCGCGCCGTGTGACGTGCCGCCCCCGGCTGAGAAATGGGGACAGGTTGTGTGAGCGGGCAACCCCGCCAGCCAC
This sequence comes from Collinsella aerofaciens, assembly GCA_008671285.1. Next base: position 5,157 of record RPYR01000112.1, read on the forward strand.
TAGTCCAGACGACGGGTCTGCGCCACGTGCTTATACCAGTATGCGCTTGCCTTGGGCGTGCGCTTCTGGGTTTCAAAGTCAACGTAAAAGAAGCCGTAACGCTTGTTGTAGCCGTTGGTCCAGGAGAACTGATCCTGCAGGCTCCACAGGAAGTAGCCGCCCACGTTGACACCCACCTCCATGGCCTTGAGCAGCCAGCGCAGGTGCTGCTCGATGTAGTCGATGCGCGGCTGGTCGTCCACAAAACCGTCCTTGTAGGGGTCCTTGTAGCCCATGCCGTTCTCGGTGATGAAGATCTGCTTGTAGTGGGGGTCGCGCTGCGTAATGTAGACCAGCAGATCGAACAGACCCTCGGGATAGATGATCCAGTCCCAGGCGGTGGTGGGGATGCCAGGCTTGTTCACATGCTCGCCAATGCCCTTAACGCGCCAGCGGCCAGTGCC
>RPYR01000182.1 GCA_008671285.1 Collinsella aerofaciens
CCCAGTAAGTTTGAGGTCAACAAGGGCAAGATGGTTCCGTATCCTTCTGGCGCCATCGTTCCCGACCGCGCCCTGGGCGGGCGCCCGGCACTCGAGTGCCTCCACTTGGGCATTGAATTTGGCGGCCTTAAGGCAGTCGACGACTTTAGCCGGACCATCGGTAAGACCGAGATAGACTGTCTGATCGGCCCCAACGGCGCTGGCAAGACCACGGTCTTCAACCTGCTCACCAAGGTGTACCAGCCCACGCACGGCACCATCCTGCTCGACGGCGAGGACACCTCGGGCAAGTCGGTCTATCAGGTCAACCGCATGGGCATTGCTCGTACCTTCCAGAACATTCGCCTGTTCAACACCATGACGGTGGAGGACAACGTCAAGGTCGGTCTGCACAATCAGGAGCGCTACTCCGGTTTTGAGGGCGTGCTGCGCCTGCCGACGTACTGGAAGCACGAGAAGGCTGCTCACGAGCGTGCCATGGAGCTGCTCTCCATCTTTGATATGGAGCATCTGGCAAACGAGCAGGCCGGATCGCTGCCTTATGGCGCTCAGCGTCGTCTGGAAATCGTCCGCGCGCTTGCCACCAACCCCAAGTTGCTGCTGCTCGACGAGCCTGCCGCCGGCATGAACCCGTCCGAGACCGCGGAGCTCATGGAGAACATCGTCAAGATTCGCGACACCTTTGGCATTGCCATCATGCTCATTGAGCACGACATGTCGCTCGTCATGAACATCTGCGAGGGCATCTGCGTGCTCAACTTTGGTAAGGTCATCGCCAAGGGCACGGCCGAGGAGATCCAGAACAACGACGCTGTTATCGAGGCGTATCTGGGCAAGCAGGATAAGGGGGAGAACTAAATGGCAGAGCCGATGCTTTCCGTCTACAACATCAACGTCTGGTACGGCGCCATCCACGCCATCAAGGACATCTCCTTTAGCGTCAACGAGGGCGAGATCGTGGCCCTGATTGGTGCCAACGGTGCTGGCAAGTCCACGACGCTTAAGACCGTCTCGGGCCTGCTGCGCTCCAAGACCGGCTCCATCAAGTTTATGGGCGAGGACATTACCCATACGCCCGCTGATAAGCTGGTTGGTAAGGGCCTGGCTCAGGTTCCCGAGGGTCGTCGCGCCTTTTTGCAGATGACGGTTGAGGAGAACCTGGAGATGGGCGCCTATACGCAGCCCAAGTCCACGGTGACTCCGGGCCTGGAGCGCGTCTACGAGCAGTTCCCGCGCCTGAAGGAACGTCGTCGCCAGGTCGCCGGTACCCTTTCAGGCGGCGAGCAGCAGATGCTCGTTATGGGGCGCGCCCTTATGAGTAACCCCAAACTGCTTATGCTCGACGAACCTTCCATGGGTCTGGCGCCGATTCTGATCGAACAGATCTTCCAGATTGTCGAGGACCTGCACAAGGCTGGCACCACGGTGCTTCTGGTCGAGCAAAACGCGCAGATGGCGCTTTCCATCGCCACACGCGGTTACGTGCTCGAGACCGGCAAGATCACCATGACCGGCACCGGCCAAGAGCTCCTGCACGACGACAACGTCCGCAAAGCCTACCTCGGAGGCTAACCCACCTAACAAAAGGGGCGCTGACTATCTCAGTCAGCGCCCCTTTTTAAGTTGCGGTGAAATAGGGACTGAATACGGGCTCCAGAGGCCAAAAGAGTCCCTATTCCACCGCAACTTCATGGGGATGTGTGACAATGCCCGTCGGAAAACATCTGCTGTCTTTGGGGGTCTATCTATGCTGTACGAGTTTTGTGCCGAGAACTTTGAGCGGGTGCCGGCGGCTATCGATGCCGGTGCAAGGCGTATCGAGCTGTGCGACAACCTTGCCGTTGGCGGCACCACGCCTTCTGCCGGCGTTATCAGCGCTACAGTCAGCTATGCTCACGAGCATGACGCGCGAGTGATGTGCATGATTCGCCCGCGTGGCGGTGACTTTCATTACAACCAAGACGAGCTGCGCATGATGGAGATGGACCTGGGCCTTGCCGTAAGCGCCGGCGTTGACGGCTTGGTCTTTGGCTGCTGCAAGCCCTGCGCTGGCGGATGGGCGCTCGACGAGCTTACGTTGGGCGCCCTCGTGATGGCCGCGGGCTGCGCGACCGAGGAATGCAAGCGTGAGCCCATCGACATCACCTTCCACATGGCGTTTGACCAGCTCTCGCCCGAGGCTCAGCTCGACGCGATTGACACACTCGCCGACTGCGGCATCACACGCATCCTGACGCACGGCGGTGCCGCCGGCACGCCGATCGAGGACAACCTAGAGCATCTGTCGCGTCTTATCGAGTGTGCGGGCGACCGCTTGACCATCCTTCCCGGCGGCGGCATTTCCACGGCCAACCGCGATACCGTGGCGGCGGCACTGGGCGTCTCCGAGCTCCATGGCACCAAGATCGTACCGCTGGAGGTGTAGCCCGTGGCGCTTGTATTCGATGTTCAGCAGGCGAGCGGCAAGCCCGACGACAACCGTCGCCCCGGTACCGCGTGCCCCTTTTGCAACACGGAGGGGCTCACCGACATCATTCGCCGTGATGGCGATTGCATTTGGCTCGAGAATAAGTTCAAGACCCTGCGCGCCACCCGTCAAACCGTGCTGATCGAGTCGGCCGATCACGATGCCGACCTGGTGACCTATGAGCCGGATGAACTCCACCATGTGATGCGGTTTGCCCTGGGTTGCTGGCAGCAGATGATCGATTCACAGCAGTATCGCAGTGTGCTCATGTACAAGAACAAGGGTCCGCTCTCGGGCGGTAGTCTCGTTCATCCGCACATGCAGATTGTGGGTTTGGAGCAGGAAGACGGCTACACTTCGCTGACTTCTGCCAATTTCGAAGGCATCAATGTCTGGCAACAGGGGAGAATCTCGGTCAACATCTCAACCGAACCGATTATGGGGTTCTTTGAGGTCAATGTTTCAGCCCCGCAGGGAATCGCCGCCAGCGATGACACGAGAGACCAAGCCGAGGCGGATCTCTTCGCCGATGCGATCCAGGTAGCTCTGCGCTATATCCTGAACGAGCACCACGGTGGTCGCGCAGAGTCGTACAACCTGTTCTTCTATCACCTGGGCGGTCGGACCATTGCCAAGGCGCTGCCGCGTTGGGTGGTTTCGCCCTACTTTGTCGGCTATCGTTTGGCCCAGGTCAATGCTGAGACCACGCTCGATGTCGATGCGGAGCGACTCCGCGCACATCTGGAGGCGCTCGCATCGTAAAGTGAGCGCCCGCACACTGCGGACGGTTTAGCGCGCCATTGCATCGCGGCCGGCCTCGACCCGCTTGCGCTGGGCGGCGCGCTCCTCGCCGGTCAGACGCTCAAAGAGATGCCCGATAAGCGAGGCGAGCACCTGCTGAAACAACGTTCCACACATGACGGGAAACACGACTTCGCCCGGAAAGTATTGCGTGGCGATGACGGCGCCCGAAGAGATGTTACGCATGCCGCAGGTAAAGCACATGGTAGTCGTCTCGCTATATGGCAGATGCAGCGCACGGGCGACCAGAAAACCGACGACAAAGACGCTGATGGCGAAGGCCAAAATAAAGAGGGCGACTTCCAGGCGCACCGCGTTCATGTGCAGCACGTACTC
>RPYR01000055.1 GCA_008671285.1 Collinsella aerofaciens
CTGAACGACGCCCCGATCGTCGAGTGCCTCGTCACCGACGCCATTCCCGTCGAGGTCGGCGGCAAAATCAAGACCATCTCGGTCGCCGAGGAGTTCGCTCAGGCCATCTCCGCCGTTTACCACGAGGAGCCCGTCTCCACGCTCGGCGGCGGCGACTTCGCGCTGTAATCCAGCGTGCATCTCATCATCTTTGGTGTTTTTAAAGGGTCGGAAGCTCGCTTCCGACCCTTTTTCTACCCCTCGACAACCTTCCCTGGACAATTAGTTCAGATACGTATTTTTTTAAAGCTCCAAAGGCCGTTCTGAGCCTTCTGAGCTCCCCGGCGAACGCCATACTGCCCAAAGCTCATCGCTTTCGAGTACGACCGCCGCATATTTACCCTCAAATCGCCCTCGAAAGCCCTTAGAAACGCCTCGAACGCCCGCCGTCTTATACGTATCTGAACTAACTGTCCAGTAGCTATCGTCAACCTTCGCGGCAGAGCTCAATTTCCTGCAATCCCCTCAACCGATTCCACCGATTTCATAACACCCAGCCGTTCATGGCGCGCAGCGCCCCGCTGAGCGAAAAGAACGGTATGGCGGTCGCATTCTGCCGCCAACTTAGTACGTTATAGCTATGACGACCGTGATTTCACATCTCTCCGCCCTCCGCGCAATTCGTCGCGCACGACGGGCGTACTCTGCCCTACCCTGGGACTCCGTTGATAGCGAACAGCAAGCACAGGCCTTGGCTGGCTGCATTCCCAACAATGACGCGATAGACTTTGGCGCACTTTCGATACTCGACGCCTGGAATGAAGATGATTCCGAACTGCTCGATCTTCTCGTTTCAAACGAAGACAACAGGCGCCCCGACAAGCGACTTCTTCAGCATATTCTCTCCACTCCTCTTCCTGAAGGTGCAATTATGCACGTCGAGGCCGACATCTACGCAATGTCTCCTGCCATGACAGCCATGCTTTGTTCCAAAAATGAATCAGTCGCCAAAACCTTGATGCTCCTTATGGAGCTGCTCGGAACCTACTCCCTTCCTCCCGGGGCAACATACCCCATTGCCTATGACGACATCTGGCCCAAGGGCGATGACTACGAAGCGATGGACGACCTCGATTGCCGGGGCGACCAGTCGGCGACCGAACAGCAGAACGAAACCCGCTACGAACAGGCACACTACAAATGCGAGCCCGCCACGACCATCGAAGATCTCGAGACTGTTGCACAGCTTGCCAAAAGCAGCTCATACACCTCGTTTCGCACGGCAGTCAAGCTCGCCCGACCCGGATCTGCATCCCCAGCCGAATCCCTAATGTTTGCCGTTCTCGGAGCGCCCATGCGCTTTGGCGGATTCGGATGTTGCAGCCTGCCCATGGGAGGCCTGCTACTCAACTATCGAATCGACTTCGACACTCTTGCGGTCAACATGTCCTCCGGCATCCCTTACGCCATCTGCGACCTATATTGCCCGGCCGCCGGAGTCGACAACGAATACAACGGAATTGGGCATGAGCTTCAAAACGCTCGCATCCACGATGGCAATCGAAATAATGGCCTCAAGGCAATGGGCATCCACGTCCTGGTTATCAATCGCGACCAAATGAAAGACCTTGTTGCACTCGAAGCCTTCGCCCAAACGATGCATCGACTCGCGGGAGTCCGATTCCGATACCGTATCAAGGGCTATCGCAAGCGTCAGGCCGCTTGGCTCAACGCCCTGCGGGCCGGAATCGGCCTTGCGCCGGTCTAAACGGCGAATCACCCGTGCACCGTCGAGCAGGGCTGGACAGTTAGTTCAAATACGTATAAATGGACACATTGAATTAGGCTGTTTTGCAGTTATCTCTATACCATTCGCCCGATTTGAAGGCAGGGTAGACTTCAAAACAGCGTCATATGGACTAACTAAAGCTCCAAAACAACGTATCGGCATTGAATTGAGCACTTCGAGTCCTCAGAACTTATACGTATCTGAACTAACTGTCCACCTCGATTTCGACGGCCGTCCAAACGCCCTCAAATAACCTCAATTGCCCTCCATTTGACAGCGGCAACAGGGTCGCTCACCATAGCAGGCGACAAATCAACGAAAGGATGAACATGGCAGCTGCACAGCCGCTTAAGATTCGCATGGTTGCCGGACTTGGCAACCCTGGCGATGAGTATGCCGAGACCCGCCACAACGCTGGCTTCAAAGCGATCGACGAGTTGGCCCGTCAGGCCGGCGTCACGTACTGGAAAAACCAGGCCGGCGCCGAGGTCGCGCTCATCAACATCAACGATCCCGAGGAAGAGGGCGGTAAGCGCCAGATTGTACTGGTCAAGCCGCAGTCGTATATGAATACCTCGGGTGGCCCCATCTCCAAGCTCTGCCGCGAGTACAAGATCAAGGCCGAGGAGCTGCTCGTAATCCACGACGAGCTCGACATTCCCGCCGGCGACGTACGTGTTAAGGTGGGCGGTGGCCACGCCGGTCACAACGGCCTGCGCTCCATCATCGACAAGATGGGCAGCCGCGACTTCAGCCGCATCCGCACCGGCATCGGCAACCCTCCCGGCAAGATGGCCGTCGCCGACTACGTGCTTAAGCAGCTGCGCGCCCGCGAGGCCGAGGATTTCCAGGACACCTGCGCCCGCGCCGCAGATGCCGCCGGTCTGGCAATCGTGCACGGCGTGATCTATGCCCGCGACCACGTCAACGGCGCCGCCTCCGCCAACGGCAAGCACTAACACCTATCATTTAGGGATAGGTTTATTTTGGCAGGTTTTAACTGCGGAACCGCCGCAGCGGCCGCATCGCAATAAACCGCGCACCGCCATACACACATAGCACCCCAAAGGGGGCCGACCTCATTGCAACCCGAGGCTGGCCCCTTTGCCGTTTTACCCGATAAAACCTGCCAAAATAAACCTCTCCCCCTTTGGTAGGCCAAAGTGGATAAACCCTGCTCCCAACCGCCGAAGACACACGTAAGTGACATGTCCATGAGGGTATAATTTGCACCGTATGTCTGCACAACGCCTGTGCACGTACGGTTTTATTCGGGCTACCGTCCATTTCCGTGGAGGCACGGTTCGGCGGCCCTAACAAGAGAGGGGTTCTATGTATAAGATCCTGGAGAAGACGCAGTTCTCGGAGAAGGTGTTCAAGTTCCGCATCGAGGCGCCCGCAATCGCCAAGCA
>RPYR01000142.1 GCA_008671285.1 Collinsella aerofaciens
CCGAGGTCGGCGACTTCTCGAGGTTCCGCTCCGGCAGGCAGGTGACGGCCTACTTCGGCCTCGCCCCGAAGCAGAGGTCGAGCGCGGACTCCGTGCGCCTCGGCGGGATCAGCGGGGCCGGCAACGCCCTCGTCAGGAGGTTGGCTGTCGAGGGGTCCTGGAGCTACGTCCAGGCGAGCCACCAACCGAAGCTGATGCCCAAGGGCAGCGGCGTCCCGCTCGAGGTGAGGATGCACGGGAGGAAGGGTTCCGAGCGCCTGCTCCGGCGCCGCGGGGAGATGCTCGCCAGGGGCATGCCCCAGGCGAAGGCGAACGCCGCCACCGCCGCCGAGCTCGTGAGGTGGCTGTGGGCCCTCGGCGCGATGTGCCGGGAGGCAACCGAATAGACATAGCCCCCGTCCCGGCGAGCCGGGCAGCCTTCGGGGATACCCCCGCTTTCGCTGGGCGCGCGGCAGCGGCCGCATGCGCGTAGTCAGACTTGGGGAGCCCCGCCGAAGGAATGGAGTGCGGGCCGACAGAACGGTATCCGCGGATATGAGACTGAGCCGAAGGCGTCGACGACATGCCGGGGGCGGACCGGGACGGGTTCAACGGCAGGCCCCGCCGACCGATTGCAAGCGGTCGGCGGGGCCATTGTGGCTCTTGACAGCGGATTGGGTCATATGAGCGAGCGGGCCGCATTTGAGGCAAGGTGACGTGAAACGAAAGGGCGCTGACCTTCTGGTCGCGCCCTTGAAGTTGAACGTCAGATTGCCCAAATGCGGACCGCGCAGCGTCGATCCGTTACGCGGTTTGGTAAAACCGCGTAACTAATACTCAAGCTTCCACATGTAGCGGCGCGTCATGTAGTCCTTGTGGGTGACGGCGGAGAGCGCGCGCATATACACATTGTTGAGGATCGGGGCGAAGATCAGGTGGTTGAAGTACTCGCTCACGCTGTCCTTGATGTCGTTGAGGCCGAGCTCCTTGGCGTCGAGCTGATAGACGCGCTCGCCACCGTACTGGTTGACGAAGCGGATGCCGCGCTCGTCGTTGCAGCGGCTGCGGCCGACGCTGATGAGCTGGAACAGCGAGGTGCGCTTGTCCAGGATCTCGAAGGGGCCGTGGAAGAAGTCGCAGGTGTTGATGGTGCAGGAGTCGATCTGCAGCATCTCCTGCACGTTGCAGATGCTAAAGACGTAGGCGGCACCAAAGAGCGGACCCTGAGCCATGACGTTGATGCAGGGCTTGTCGGCGTTCTGCTCGGCCCACTTGGCAGCAAGCGGACGGGTGTACTCGACGGCCTTGCGATAGATGGGGTCGACCAAGTCAAACGCGGCCATAGCGGTCTCGTACTCGGCATAGCCCTCGGTCTGCTGCGTAAGCTCCATGGCGATCATGGTCACGACGGCGGAGTTGGTGCGGCCCATGCAGGACTCGTCGACGGCCAGGCTGTCGTACTGGATCTTGTAGTCGCAGACCTCGGTGAGGCCGGACTCGTCAACATAGATGGCGATGGTGCTGGCGCCGTGGTCCTTGGCGACCTGGGCGGCAACGATGGTCTCCTTGGTGCCGCGCATGGACACGACGACGGCCAGGGTGTTCTCGTTGACGTAGGCCGGGGTGGCGTGCACGAACTCGTTGCTGGTGTAGCTGGAGCTCACGACCTGCGTGGCCTCGTGCTCCATAAAGTACTGGGCAGGATAGTTGCCGCCGTTGGATCCGCCGGCACCAATCCACACGACGCGCTTGATGCCGCCCTTGTCTGCCTTGTCAGCCAAAACCTGGGAGACGACATCCTTAACCTGTTCCTGAGTAGTCATCGTGCATCAGCCTTTCTTCTCGTTTGATGCTCTCGATGGCATACAAGTTACATACATGTTTTGGTTATGTCGACTAGTTGTATGCTATATTTATCTTAGAAATTTTGCTGGTAAGGTTTTCGGTAGCTCAATACCAGCGGTTTTATTGTTGTGTTGAAAACATGCTTGCTTAGATAAGCATACAAGTTAAATATAGGCTGATCGCATGAACGCTTCATCTAAAAAGAAACTGAGCCAATACGAGCGCTTGGCGGGTACGCTTCGCGACCGCATCGCCGCCGGCATCTACGCACGCGGAGACAAGCTGCCGTCCGAGATGGAGCTCATGGACGAATCGGGGCTGTCGCGCAGCACCGTGCGCCACGCCCTTAAGGTTCTCGTTGATGAGGGCCTGGTGCGCACCGAGCGCGGGCGTGGCGCCTTTGTGGCCGACACGCCCGCGCTCCACGAGAACAACCTAGTGTTTTCGAGCTATACCAAGCAGGTCGAAGGTCAGGGCATGAAGCCCACCACGCGCACCGTGGACTCGGGCTTTGCCAAGGCGGCCGGCAGCATAGCTAAGTTCTTTGACGCCGCCGTGGGCAGCAAGCTCGTCAAACTTGTCCGCCTGCGCTACCTGGACGACGTGCCGCTGTGCCTGGAGACCACCTACCTGCCGCCAAGCTTCGAGACGCTCATCGATCGCGATATCAACGGTTCGCTCTACGCGACGCTGCGCCAAGAATTCCATCGCGCGCCAGCACAGGGACATAAGACCTTTGAGGTGTGCTATGCCTCGCAAAACGAGGCGTTTTTGCTCAACGTCGAGCGCGGGCAGGCGCTGATCCTGATCACCGACTACGTCTACGACACCGACGGCCGACCGCTCCATGTCTCTAAGCGCATCCAACGCACCGACCGCGCCAAATACACCGAGCCAATCGGCTAACCTGCCAAAATAAACCTGTCCCTAAATGGTAGGTTTGGGGAGGTCGGGGAACCAGGTTGGTTTGGGTTGGTTGGGCGTGCGCTCGGCAAGGACCAACTCCATCCAGCACATGTCGTACCAGCGGCCGAACTTTTGGGCGCAGCGGTCGAAGGCACCCACCAGGCGATACCCCATATGGGCATGGAAGTCCTGGCTGTTGTGCGTCAGATACTCGTCGTCCTTGTCGTGCGGCACGGCGATGAGCGCACACATGTTGGTGATGCCCATCGCAATCAGACATTGCTTGAGCGCGTCATGCAGCTTGCGGCCCAGCCCGCCGTGGCGCACGTCGCGCGCCAGGTAGATCGACGTCTCGACCGACCAGTCGTATGCCTCGCGGCTGTTGAGCGGACTCACATAGGCATAACCTACCGGACGCCCGTCCAGCTCCATCACCAGATACGGATAGCGCTTGAGCGTACGCTCGATGCGCCCGGCGAACTCCTCAACG
>RPYR01000059.1 GCA_008671285.1 Collinsella aerofaciens
ATCGTGGTCATGAAGGACGGCGTTGTCCAGCAGATCGCCACGCCGCAGGAGGTCTTCAACCATCCCGCGAACATCTTCGTCGCCGGCTTCATCGGCGTGCCGCAGATGAACTTCTTCGATGCCCAGCTGGTGCGCTCGGGCGACGGCTTTACCGTCAAGACCGAGGATATGAACGTGGCACTCGCCCCCGAGACTTGCGCTCAGCTTGCCCTCAACTGGGATGGCGGCGACGTGAAGGAGATTACGGCCGGCGTGCGCCCCGAGCAGATTCTGCTTGCCGACAAGGACGAGGAGGGTGCGCTCCAGGGCACCGTCGAGGTGACCGAGCTCATGGGTTCGACCGAGCATGTCCACGTGACCGCTCCCGATGGCCAGTTCGTCCTGATTATCCCCGTCGTCGACCTCGAGGCCAAGGGTGCGCTCAAGGCTGGCGACACCATCTGGTTCAAGTTTGAGAAGAACGCGACCCACCTCTTCGATAAGGTGTCTGGCAAGAACCTTATCTAGGCCCGATCCAATCAGGCCCTCCTTTTGGGCGACTGCGGCTTTGCCATCCTTTTGCCGTGGTCACATATAAGGCTCCCCTCCCGTCTACTGGGCGAGAGGGGAGCCTTTCTTTGTGCTGGGGCCGTTCATCTGCCGGTTTGTCTTGATCTATAACAGGAGGAGGGCCAAATTGGGTCTAGATGTTACAGATTGAGACAGCATCGAGCTGCCTATCCTTTCATCTCGATCTGTAACACGGGAGGCTGATTTCGGCAGCTACCTGTTACAGAACGAGATTGTTTGGTCGAGACAAATCACGGGCCGGCGTATCGGCACAAAAAGCGGAGCCGCGTTGCCGCGACTCCGCTTTCAAGAGGATGGGTAAAGGAAACGAAATTAGCTCAGGTGCCAAATCTCGTCGTTGTACTGGGAGATCGTGCGGTCAGACGAGAAGGTGCCGGCGTTGGCGATGTTGATCAGCGCCTTGCGCATCCAAGCGTCCTGGTCCTCGTAGTCGGCTAGCACGCGCTCCTTGGTCTGGATGTACTCCTCAATGTCGAGCAGGGCCATAAACCAGTCCTTGCCCTTGATGTCGTCGTGCAGGCGCTGCAGGCGCTCGGCGTTGCCGGGCGCCATAAAGGCGGGGTTGGCGATGAAGTCCACCAGCAGCTTGATGCCGGGCTTGCGATAGAGCGCGCCGGCGTCATAGCTGCCGTCGGCGTAGAGCTGCTCGACCTGCTTGGAAGAGGCACCAAAGGTGTAGATGTTCTCGTCGCCCACGAGCTCGGCAATCTCCACGTTGGCACCGTCAAGCGTGCACAGGGTCAAAGCGCCGTTGAGCATGAACTTCATGTTGGAGGTGCCGCTCGCCTCCTTGGAGGCCAAGCTGATCTGCTCGGAGATATCCGCGGCGGGGATCACACGCTCAGCAGCGGTGACGTTGTAGTTCTCGATCATGACAACCTGCAGGTAGGGGGCCACGTCGGGGTCGTTGGCGATCCACTGCGACAGTGTCAGGATCAAATGGATGATGTCCTGGGCGATGGTGTAGGCAGGTGCCGCCTTGCCGCCGAAGATGATGGTGATGGGGTGCTCGGGTTTATTGCCGTTCTTGATGTCGAGATACTTCCAGATGATGTAGAGCGCGAGCATCTGCTGGCGCTTGTACTCGTGGATACGCTTGACCTGAACATCGATGATGGCGTTGGAAGGAATGGTCACACCCTGCTCGAGCGCCATGAACTGGCGCATGATGGTCTTGGCCTCGGCCTTGGTGGCGGCCAGGCGATCAAGAACATCCTTGTCGTTAGCGAATTCGGCGAGCTTGCTCAGGTCGCCGGTGCTGCGCCAATCGGTGCCGATCACATCGTCGAGCAGGTTGGCGAGCGCGGGGTTGGCGCCATGGATCCAACGACGGAAGGTGATGCCGTTGGTCTTGTTGGAGAACTTCTCGGGATAGATCTCGTAGAACGGGTGAAGCTCGGTGTCCTCCAGAATCTTGGTGTGGAGTGCGGCGACGCCATTGATGGAGAAGCCAAAGTGAATGTCCACGTGGGCCATGTGGACGGTGTCGTGCTCGTCGATGATGGCGACGCGCGGGTCGTCGTGCTCGGCCTTGGCAACCTCGTCGAGCTTGACGATGATGTCGGCGATGGCGGGCGAGACCTTCTGCAGGCTGGCGAGCGGCCACTTCTCGAGCGCCTCGGCAAGGATCGTGTGGTTGGTGTAGGCGACCATGGAGCGCACGATGGCAACGGCCTCGTCAAACTCGATGTCGTGCTCGGTGGTGAGCAGGCGGATGAGCTCGGGAATGACCATGGTGGGGTGCGTGTCGTTGATCTGGACCACGGCGTAGTCGGCCAGATCGTGCAGGTTGCTGCCGCGCTCGACGGCCTCGTCGATCAGGAGCTGGGCGGCGTTGCTCACCATGAAGTACTCCTGGTAGATGCGAAGCAGGCGGCCCTGCTCATCGGAATCATCCGGATAGAGGAACAAGGTGAGGTTCTTGGCGATCTTCGTCTTGTCGAAGTCGATGGAGCTGCCGGGGACCAGGCCGTCGTCGACACTTGCCAGGTCGAACAGACGCAGGCGGTTCTTGGTGGGCTGGCCGTAACCGGGCACATCGATGTTGACGAGCTTGGAGGTGACGGCAAAATCGCCAAACTCGACGGTGTAGGAGCGGTCGTCATCGATCAGGATGTCCTGCTCGCTAAGCCACTCATCGGGGACGGCCTTTTGCTGGTTGTCGGCAAAGCGCTGACGGAACAGGCCGTAATGGTAATTGAGGCCCACACCGTCACCGGTAAGGCCCAGCGTGGCAATGGAATCCAGGAAGCACGCGGCCAGACGGCCCAGGCCGCCGTTGCCCAGCGAGGGCTCGACCTCAAACTCCTCAATCTTGTTGAGGTCGTGGCCGGCAGCGGTGAGCTGGTCTTTAACCTCGGCATAGATGCCAAGGTCGATCATGTTGTTGATGAGCAGTTTGCCAATCAAAAACTCAGCAGAGATGTAGTAGAGCTTTTTCTTGCCATTGTTGAGCGGGCAGGCGGCGGAGCGCTCCTGTACGAGCTTGACCAGCAGTTTGTAAATGCGGCGGTCATCGAGTTGCTCGAGCGAAGTTCCAAAGGACTGCTCGGTAAGATCCGCAAGATCGATACGGGGCATGTTTCCTCCTGTGGTGAGTTGTCTACATGTCAGTAATTCAAAAGAAGCCCGCGCGAGGGGATTGGGGTGGCCTCGCGCGGGAAAAGCGGTCGCGTCCGCACGGTGGGGTGAGGTCGGGCGCGGTGGCTCCTATTGGGGAAGCTCGATTTCGGCTTTCGACGGGATGCGGAAGTAGGTCTCGGTCCAGTCGGTGAGTTTATGCTCGAGTTCGCGGGTGATGGCGCCATCAAGCATGCGCCAGGTCCAGTTGCCGCCCAGAGTGGCGGGGGTGTTGATACGCGCCTCGTTGCCCAGATTGAGCAGGTCCTGCATGGTGTAGATGCAGGTATCGCTCACGCTGGCGGCGATGGTGCGGTTGAGCGCGTCGGCCATGGACTCGCCTGCCTGCTGGTGGGTATACAGGGCCGCCTGCTCGCGCTGACGCGGGGTGGCCGTTCCCTCATACCAGCCGCGTGCCGTTTCGTTGTCATGCGTTCCGACGTAGGCGACGGTGTTGGCAATGTAGTTGTGCGGCAGGTAGTACGAGTTGGTGCCCTCAAAGGCAAACTGCAGGATCTTCATGCCAGGGAAGCCCGTGGTGTCGCGCATGTCGATGACACCAGGGGTAAGAAAGCCCAGGTCTTCGGCAATGATGGGAAGCGTGCCGAGCTTCTCCTCGAGCACCTTGAAGAGCTTGAGGCCGGGTCCCTGCGTCCACGAACCATATGACGAATCGGGAGAGGAGAAAGGCACCTCCCAAAATGCCTCGAAACCGCGGAAGTGGTCCAGACGGATGATGTCGTACATGTCGAGGGCGGCTCGGATGCGGCCTTCCCACCAGGAGAAGTCGTCTGCTTCCATGGCGTCCCAGTCGTAGATGGGGTTGCCCCAATACTGGCCGGTGGCCGAGAACTGGTCGGGCGGCGTGCCGGCGACGCTCACGGGATTGCCGGCGGCGTCGATCTTAAAGAGCTCAGGTGTCGCCCACATCTCGACGGAGTCACGCGAGACATAGATGGGCAGGTCGCCGATGATGAGAATGTCGCGCTCGTTGGCATAGGCCTTGAGGCGGCTCCACTGGCGATCGAAGAAGTACTGCGTCATCTGGTGGTAGAGCGTGCGCTCGGGATGGGCGGCGCAGATCTTGTTGGATGCCTCGCCGCGGCGGCGGAGCTCCTCGGGCCACTCCCAAAAGGCCTTGAGCCCGCACTCCTCCTTTACGGTCATAAACTCGCAGTAGGGAATGAGCCAGTCCTCGTTTGCCTGGATAAAGTCGTCGAAATCGGCTGGTTTATTCGCGGCGAAGCGCTCGGCGGCGCGGTCGAGGATTTGGCGGCGGCCAGCAAAGATAGCACCGTAGTCGACATTGCTGGGATCGGATCCCAGATACACGCCATCGATATCGCGCTGCTCCAGATACCCGGCTTCGATAAGCTCGGCAAAGTCAATGAAGTTAGGGTTGCCCGCGCGGGCCGAGAACGACTGGTAAGGCGAATCGCCGTAACTAGTCGTCGTAAGGGGCAGAATCTGCCAATAATGTTGTTTGCACGAGGCGAGGAAATCGACGAAGTCGTAGGCGTTCCAGCCAAAACCGCCGATTCCGTAAGGTCCGGGCAGGGATGAGACGGGCATAAGGACGCCGCTTGCACGCTCCATGGATGCGCTCACCAACCTTCTTGTTGTGGGGTCGGCCTGCCGATGGGTGTGCAGTCCGCCTCCGATGTTCTGATTCGATATGCCTATTGTAAAACATGTTGTTTAAACATGTACAGGTAAGATAAAAAAGTTGGTCGATTTTCGGCGAATGGTTACATGC
>RPYR01000058.1 GCA_008671285.1 Collinsella aerofaciens
CTGCTCAGTCCTGCAAGAAGCTCGCCAAGAAGTTCGCTGAGGACTTCAAGGACGACAAGATGATTTACTTCATGGCCTCTGGTTCCTCCGAGAAGATGGCTTACTCTCACGCCGCCTTCCTGGTCACCGAGATGCGGTGGAGCGACGCCGCCGCCTACAACACCGGCGAGTACTTCCACGGCCCGTTCGAGGTTTCCACCGAGGGTAAGCCCTACGTCTTCTTCCTGTCCGATGGCGCTACCCGTACGATGGCCGCCCGCGCCCTCAACTTCCTTGAGCGCATGGGCGCCAAGGTCGCTCTGATCGACTCCAAGGACTCCGGCCTGGCTGCCGCCGTGCCCGCGATCGTCGTCACCTACTTCAACCCGCTGCTGCCCCTCGCCGTTATGCGCGAGTACGGCAACCAGATCGCCGAGGCCCGTCAGCACCCGCTGACCATGCGTCGCTACATGTGGAAGCTTTCCTACGAATCACAAGTAAGGTGACATTACGGGTTGATTGCGAGGGGATGGGGTTTGCGCCCCGTCCCCGTTTTTGCTATCGAAAGGAGCTACGTATGATCAATGCAGTGCTGTTTGACTTGGACGGCGTGCTGGTCGATACCGAGTGGTTCTACAACCGTCGTCGCGTGGCGTTTATGGAGGAGAAGGGGTTCCACTTTGACGAGATCCCCGATCTTTCGGGGTCTAACGAGCCGGCCATTTGGGAGGCGCTGGTGCCCGACGATGTTGAGCTGCGCGAGCGTCTGCGCGTGGAGTACAAGCAGGTCTATAGCCCGGACCATCCCGTTCCGTATGCCGAGCTGCTCAACGAGCAGACGGAGCCGGTGATGCGCGCACTGCACGAGCGCGGCGTAAAGTGTGCCATCGCGAGCTCGTCTTATCGTGAGCTCATTGACGAGCTGGTAGAGATTGCCGGTATCGCCGATGTGCTGGACTACACCATCAGCGGTCACGAGTGCAGTGCGTTTAAGCCCGACCCCGAGATCTACCTGCGTGCCATGGAGGCGCTGGGGGTGGAGCCTGCCGAGTGCCTGGTTATCGAGGATTCGCCTTTGGGGATCGAGGCTGGCAAACGTTCCGGCGCCCGCGTCCTGGCACTGCGTCCGCACGAGGGCGTCAACCTCGATCAATCGCGAGCCGATGCCGTTATTGATAATCTGACCGACATTTTGGCCGCTTTGTAGTGTCAATCCGCCGCGAGAAGCACGGGTTCAAACGTTTTTTGCGGTGGACTGGCTCAATTTGGTTTCGATTTTGATCCGTTTGGCTTCGATTCGGACTAAGTGAGTAGACTTTTTGGCGCAGGCCGAGCACAATGCATATCTTCCTTTGTAAAACCGCAGGTCACAGGGGTGGCGGTTTTGGGTGTGCTCTGCAGGTCGCGTAAAGTCTACTCACTTGTAATTTGGGCCTTTGGTCGTGGGGTTGCTGGTCCCGCTTTGGTTGTCGGGAGAGGGTGAATTGAAGCGCCCCCGCACGCTCCATGCTACAATCGCGGACATATCCCACAACTACATCTGCCTTCGAAAGGAGCCTGCGTGGCGAACGCCATCGATCAGCTCACGGACCGAGTGCTCGTACTCGGCCGCCTCACCATCGTCCGCCGCGCCATTACTGCCGTGGCGGTCACGATTTCCGCCGTTCTCCAGACATTCCTGATCCAGGCGTTCATTCAGCCCGCCGACCTGCTTCCGAGCGGCCTCACCGGCGTTGCGGTCCTGCTCGATCGCGTTACCTCGCTGGGCGGCGTTCACATCGACATTTCGCTCGGTATGCTCGCGCTCAACATCCCCGTGGCGCTCCTATGCTGGAGCGGCATTAGCAAGCGCTTCGTCATCTTCTCGATGATGCAGGTCGTGCTCTCGTCGCTGTTCCTCAACGTCTTTCACTTCGCTCCATTTTTGGGCGACAAGATCATGCTCATCATTTTTGGCGGCGTGGTCTCGGGTCTGGGCGCTGCCATCGCACTTAAATCCGGCGCATCCACCGGCGGCACCGACTTTATCGCGCTGTGGGTTTCCAACCACACGGGCAAGACCATCTGGGGCGTCATCTTTGGTTTCAACTGCTTTATCCTGGCGATCTTTGGCTTTATGTTTGGCTGGGACAAGGCGGCGTACTCCATCGTGTTCCAGTTTATTTCGACCAAGACCATCGACAGTTTCTATCGTCGCTACGACCGCGTGACGCTGCAGATCACGACGCGCAAGGCAAACGAGGTCATGGCCGCCTATGTTGACCATTTTCAGCACGGCATTAGCTGCGCCGAGGTCATCGGCGGATACAGCCGCGAAAAGATGTACCTGCTGCATGCCGTTGTCTCGACCTACGAGAGTCAGGACATTATCAAGCTGGTGTGCGACATTGATCCCGGCGCCGTGATCAACGTGTTCCACACGCTCAACTTTGTGGGCGGCTGGTGGGGTGGTCATGTCGACGAACCAATGCCCACGGCCGTACCCGATCCCGCCAAGCCCGCACGTATGGCCAGCAGGCAGGCGCGCCTCAGCGAGAAGGACAGCCTGCAGCAGGACGACGGCAAGTAGGGTTTTGGTTTTTTGCCGGTCAAGCGCAGCCCAGCCGAATGAGCCCCTCAAAAGCCCCGTTGCTTTCGGGGGGCTCTCGTTTGCCCAGATAAAACCTACCAAAATGAAGCTGTCGCTTTTTGGTAGGGAGGGTATATCGTTTTATCAATATGAGATAACATGAAACTAGACGTTATATACGTATTAGTTATTTCGATATTTCGATAAGAGTGATCAGATATGCCTGCGCCCAAAAATGCACCGCTTTACCAGCAGATTTACGACGAAATCAAGGATGCGATCGAGAAAGGTGTTTATGCACCCAAGGAGCGTATTCCGTCCGAGCTTGAGCTAGCCGAGCAGTACGACGTGAGCCGCATTACGGTGCGCCGCGCCGTCGAGGAGCTGTGCTCCGATGGCTACCTGGTTAAGCAGCAGGGCCGTGGCACCTTTGTCTCCACGCCGCACATCAATCGCCAGTTTCACGCCTCGACGTTGCAGACGTTTACCGCGCTGTGTGCCGGCAATGGCATGAAGGCGGGCGCGCATGTGGTCGATCGCCAGATTGTGCCGGCACGTCAAAACGAGATGGAGTTCTTTGGCCTGCAAAAGGACGCGCTGCTGCTGCATATTAAGCGCGTGCGTACAGCCGACGGCGAGCCCATCTTTGAGGAGAAAATCTTTGTGCCGTTTGACGCCTTCCGTGAGCTGTTGACGGCCGATCTTGAGGACAAGTCGATTTTTGCCGAGGTCGAGCGTGTTGGCGGAACGCCGATTGTCTCGGTTGGCTACCGCACGGTCGAGGCCGTTCGTGCCAATACCGAGCAGGCGGCCGAGTTGGGCATTGCTCCGCACGATCCGCTGCTCAACCTGCGTGCCAGCTTTACCGGTCCCAATGGCGAGCCGGTTCTGATGGGTAAGCAGTACTACGTGGGTAGCCGCTACGTCATGGTTATGTAGCTCTAGTTGCGCGGTTTTCCAAACCGCGTAACGGCTCGACGCTGCGCCTTTGGTTCCGCCGTTCTAACGAACGGCGGACCGGCCGACGCTGCAAACGCCTCTAAGCGGCAATCTGCAGAATGAGCGTGGATAATCTCCCGTTTTTGGCTCAATGGTGGGTCCAAAGTGGGAGATTATCCACGCTCATCAGGAAAGTGTCCAAAAATCCACGCTCGTTCGCCTTGGATTACGTTGCCCGTGGCCGATGGCGGCGCGGCACCGGTCCGCGTGGCGGCGTATAATCGGCGGCAGATGACTTGAACGTTAGGAAACCATGACCGATAGCATGCAGCAGATGGCGCTCGACACGCTCGGCGCCTATTTTGGCTACACCTCGTTTCGCCCGGGACAGGACCGCATGGTCGATGCGATCCTTGCCGGTCGCGATGCGTTGGGTGTTATGCCCACGGGCGCCGGCAAGTCCATTTGCTACCAGGTGCCCGCGCTCATGCTGCCCGGCATCACCTTTGTGGTGAGTCCGCTGCTGTCGCTTATGGAGGACCAGACCCGTGCGTTGCTCGCGGCGGGTGCGC
>RPYR01000113.1 GCA_008671285.1 Collinsella aerofaciens
CGCCTGGCATGTAGGAGTCTGACGCAGCGTAAGCGGCTTGTCCCCCGCCTCGGCCGACGTGGTCAGCGTATACGTGATCGTCGTCGTCTCGCCAGCATGCAGGTCAACGGTGCCCGAATAGAAGGGGATTCCATGCCACGTGGCGGCGCCAAGACCAAACTGGGTGCCCTCGACGGTCAGATCAGTAATGTTGCCGCCCGTCGGGGCAAACAACGAGACATTCAGACGCTCGTCGTCACGCGCGGCATCGGGTGCGCTCGCCGCAACGTAGTCGGGCAGCTTGCCAGCCTCCTCCTGCGTCATGATGTTCGTCAGGGTAACGGTGATGCGATAGGAGCACGTGCCGTCACCGTTCTTCACGCCCTGACCAATCTGCGTATCGGCGTTCAGGTACCAGTCGAGCTTGGAGAAGCTCAGGTTGTTAAAGTAAACGCCGGCAACAGGATCGGCACTCGGGTCATCCGGATCGGGCAGCGAAGCGTCAATGCCCGTCTCTTTGATGGCATTCTGCTCATCATCGTTTCTCATCCACGCGATCAGACGGCCCTCTTCGGCACCGCGCTCAACGGCGCTGACAAGCTTCGTAACATCGACATCGCCGATACCGCCAAGGATCTTGTCGAAGGCAGCGCTGGCGACGGATGCAAAGATGCCGTCCGACTCCTCGACCGGATAGTTCCAGTACACATCGTGCATGAGGACCTTTGCGGCGTTGGTGCCGTCGACAACCGTTCCGTCGGGCAGCGAGACATTACCGACCAGGCCCAGCAGATACTGCAGGAACACCGGGTCGATACCGATGACGCCATCAACGTCCTGTCCATACTGGGACTTCCACAGCGCGGCGACACGCTGCGAGTTGCGGGGCCAATCAGGCGAATAGGTATTGCCCGAGTTGTACAGGTTACTGTGGTTGCCGAACCGCGCCTCATCCTCTTCGTCGACGCTCTCGACTGCCTCATCCTCGCTGAGTCCAATGCGGGGAACAAACTCGCCAATCGACATCTGGCCGTCAGTGACCGAAATCAGGCCCTGCGAACCGCCAAAGCCGCCGCAAGCACGAATCTCGACGTTGTTCATGGCGTACATAAGGTAGTTGCGCGTCTGGCCGTTGGCGCCGAGCATCTGGGGAAGGACGGGGGCGACCTTTTCCGCCGCGTCAACCGCACCGTTGAGGGTGGCAAAGCCGTCCTTGGCCTTATCGACCAGCTCGGTCACCTGGGAAATATGAGTAGCGCCAATGCCCTGGACCTTCTCGTTGGCGCTCTTGAACACCTTCGAGCTGCTGGAAAGCGAATCGGCGACCGCCTGCAGCGCGGACACGTTAATCATGCCGTCCTGGAACAGCTTGCCGGGCGTAGCCTGCGAAAGGTTATCGGCCATGGGAACCAGCGCATTGCTCGAGACATCGGACAGGGCGTCAATCATGGTGCGGGCCGCATTGATATCGCTGCCATACACCGGGATAAACGAAGCCGCCGCCCACAGCGGGCTCGAGGTCTCCGCCTTCATGCTGTTACAGAGCTCATCGATCTTCTTCGCGTCGTCAGGCAGCGTCGAAAAATCGCCCGACGTGACCTTGTCCTTAAGGCCACCGACGATCTCGACAGCCTCCTTCGCTTCGCTCTTTACGGTCTTTGCCGAGTTAAGCAGCATAAAGCCGCTTGCGCCAAGCGCAACGAGAAGCACCGCGACTACAACGGCAATAATGGCGCCGGTGTGACGCTTTTTGCGCTCGCCCTTGCGATGGCGATGACGGACCAGACCGTCAGAGGTCGAACTCGGCGAAGCGTCGCCACCGTAGTTCAAGCCAAAATCGTAATAATCTTCCTTGGAACCCGAGCCCGCAAACTCGGCGCCGCTATCATCCAGGCGGGCGAACGTGCCAGTCTCGGAGGCGCCGGTGTAAATCGTGCCAAGGTTACCCGTAAGCCCCGCGCCACCGGCAGAGGGAGTATTGTTGGCGGCCTTGTCGGCATTAACGTTGCCGGCGGCATTCGCGGCGTTGGCAGCACCTGCGTTGTTCGCGGGTACCGAAGGAGCCCCGCTCGGCTGCGACGTGGAGGTTGCACCGCCCGCAAAGACATTCCCTCTTGCACGGCCGGTCTTTTTTGCCTTTTGAGACTGCTCGTACAGAGCGGTAAACATCGCTGTCTCGCCCGGGGACACGCGCTTACCGGAACCGCCCTGTCCAGCGCCGCCCGGCGTGCCGGCCTTACCAGCCCCGTTCGGACGCGGCGGAACTGCAGGGCGGCCGCTATCGCTGCCCTTAAAGTGATTACCAGCCATAAAGAAATCCTCGCAATTGAGTCGCAATGAAAAAGTCCATAACGCTACTAGTTTATGGCATTTTGAGCATCGACAGCTAAACTCCAGACACGGACATCAATTGGCGAAAATGCGGCACAACACCTTTTCCGTCTTGGCGGCGGCGCTAGCTACACCGTGAGGAACATCATCACGATGATCATGACCAAGCCGATAAGGTCGGTCGGCAAAAACACCGTCCCCAGCATAACGGCGCTGGTGATGGTCGCCGAAACCGGCTCCACAGTTCCGATGAGGCTCGCGCGCACCGAGCCGATGTCCTTAACGCCCTGCATATAAAGCATGTAAGCAAAAAACGAGCCGATAACCACGAACACCGCGAGCGCCTCGATGCCGGCAGCGTCGAGCGCCGGCATATGTGCCCAGGGCCGCACGAAGACGCACGAGACCACGCCCGCCGTGAGCATTGCCGAACCCGTGACGATGGGGCTGCCGTATTCGGGCAGGATCTTGGCGGGAATCACCGCCATACACGCGGCGCTGACCGCACACATAAGACCTGCTGCCAGGCCAAGCGGCGAGATATTCAGGCTGGTGGGGTCGCCGCCGGTGGCGATTAAAAAGGTTCCACCCAGAGCTAGGCCAATGCCGATGACTTCGCGAGTACGCGGCATGCGGCGATCGATCACGCAGGTGTAGCCCATGATGATAACGAGCTGCAGGCACTGGAGCACCGTCGCGGTTCCGGCGTTCGTCAGGCGCACGGCCGAAAGATAGCAAAACTGGTTGAACAGCAGGCCAAAGGCGGTAAAGAGCAGCAGCTGCTTGCGATCGGCGGGTGTGGTCCAGAGCTTAATCAGGCGCTCGCGGTCGCGCGTAACAACCACGGCCATAAAGAGTAGACCGGCGAGAATCTGACGCACGCTCATAAGCCACAAGGTATCGACGTGGTAGGTATCGAACAGAAAGCTCGCGCTGGTGCCCGAGAAGCCCCAAAACGAACCGCCCACCAGCGTAGCCAAGACGCCCGTGATCATCTTGCGCGTCGAAGCGCTGTTCAGGCGCTCGCGCCAGGCGCGGCGGGTGCTACGGCTGAGCTCGTCGGTGCCCTCGGGCACATCAATGTTCGATATATCGGTCATCGGCACCGAAGCCCCTGCGCCTTCGACCTGCTCGACACACTCTTTGCTCATTCCACTCCCCCGAAACAGCCTGGAAACAATTCGGCTTACCTTACCACGGCGAAGTCACCAGCTGGAGGCTTGTCCGCTTATCGGTAGGACAATTCCGCAGGCGTCTTTCCATAGCTCGATACCGCAGTGGCTTTGCATTGGTCGACAGCCAAATCGCGGCAGCAGGCTCTTTTGAAATGGATATGACAAAGCCCCCGAACTCCACAATGTAAGCGATTTTTAAAAATGTTCTTGCCACCGAGTTCAGGCTCCGTTATATTATCCCTTGCGCGCTTGCGCACCCTTGATCGGGCGTTTAGCTCAGGGGGAGAGCGCTTCCCTGACACGGAAGAGGTCAGAAGTTCAAATCTTCTAACGCCCACCAAATGTTCGCAGCTCAGAGGCTATGCTCTCTGGGCTGTTTTGTTTTATGTCGCCAAATCAGCTGCCAACTCCAACCGCCCAAGCAACCACCCTGCCCATGCACAAAACCGCGTCAATAGCCACCGAGGCCGAGGCCAACGCGTCTCGAACCCATCCGAGCCGCAACTCCTCAGCAAAACGCCGCGATGTCTGCGCCCTGCGGTATCCTTGAGCCACTTGCACCTGCAGCACCAAGGAGCCGCCATGCGCACCGAGCTCGATGTCCCCTTTTCGCACAAAGAAGAAGCCAAGGCGCTGGGCGCCAAATGGGACCGGACCAAGAAGATCTGGTATGTACCCAGCGGCGTCAACCCCGAGCCCTTTACCGAGTGGCTGCCCGGTGTTGACCGATCCGACCCCTCAGCGCCGTATATATATCTAGTACTGGGCAAGCGCGAGTGTTGGAAGTGTCACAAAGAGACCTCGGTCGCGGCCTTTGGCATTCCCTATCGAACCGATAACGACGAGAGCATCGCCATCGCGCACGCGCCCAACGAAGCCGGGCACATTGCCATCGACACGGCCAACGCCAACGCACTCGCCATCGTGCCCGCTCTTGGCTGCGTGCCGGGCGAGATCCGCGACTACCTTCATAAGCGCTGCGGCTACAAGCCCGTAGGCGCGCGAGCCTCCAAAGCCCCGTCGCTCGGCAACACGTGCACCAGTTGCGACGCGCTGCAAGGCAGCCGCTATCTGTTCGAGGAGCCCTCGTCCCCGTTTGCCCTCACTGCCATCAACAAGCTGCCGGCACTGGAGTTTATACGCGTCGAAGTTGCCGGCGTCTTTGGCGTCCCGGCCACGCGCACCGACTTTGACCAAGCGCTCTTTACCTGGGCACGCGACCATCACACTCAGTTCCACAAGAGCCTGTTCGAGGGAATTTACCTGTAGGGCAAAGCTCGAAAATCGAGTCCAGATTTCCTTGGAAATCGAGTATGCGCAGGTAGCAAGGTATATCTAACGGGAAACCGAGAGGCCGACACTTAGCTGACCAACAATCGATAATCGATACTCCGACTGAATAAATATAGAAACAAACCCCCTGCGCATCGGAGTCAGCGCAGGGGGCAGTGCTTGAATCAAAACTCAGCCGGATGGCAATCAGCTCACGCCAAGCAAGGATATCAACTCTAGAGAATTCCAACCGCAGAGCATGCAATCGAAAAGACGACTATCGAGACAAGGACGACCGCAGTATTTGGCTTCTTTCCCATAACCCAATAAATCACAGCTGTTGCGATTACCGGAAGCAGGCATGGCATAATCTGATCCAGCACGCCTTGAATGGCAAGGGCCTCATCGCCCGAACCGAAAGCCAGCGGAGTTGTAACGCTCACCATTGAGGCAATCATTGCTCCCACCGCCATCATGCCAACGACGCCAGTCAGTCTCGTCAGACGTTTCATGATATTTGTCTCGGACAGCTTAACGAGTAGCTTGCTGCCCATCTCGTAACCTTTAATGGCGCAAATGTAGCGCACGGCTTGTGCAGGTATGTTAAACAGTAAGAAAAATAGGACAGCGCCGAGCGGGTTCCCCTGCATTGCGATGGAGCAGCCAATTCCGGCAGTAACCGTACGCCAGGTTGTTAGAAACAACGAATCGCCAATGCCGGACAACGGGCCCATAAGCGAAGTCTTCACATTGCTGATAGCTTCTCCACCAATTTCTCCGCCGTTCGCCTTCACCTCCTCCATTGCTGTCACAATTCCACAAACCAGCGTCGCGAGATAGGGAGTGATGTTAAAGAACTCAAGATGGCGCTTCAATGCGTCTGCGCGATCTTCTTTCGACGGATACAGCTTCTTGATAATTGGGCCAAGCGTAAATGCATTCGCAAGGTACATTTGCCGCTCGTAATCCCAGGACCCCTCGAATGTCATTGAGCGTAGGAAAATTTTATTGAGATCGGACTTGGTGATTTTCGATCCGCCTTCTTTAGAACTCATCGTCGTCTCCTTCCACAGAAGCCGTAACAGCGACAGCGGATTCGCGATCTTTAAATACCATCAACAGCACAATTCCGGCGGCGATGAGCGAAACACCCAAGATTGGCAAGCCCAGATACGCACTGAGAACGAATCCAAAGATCAAATAAGGCAACAATTTCCGGTCCATGATGGTCCTAAGCAGAATGACAAAGCCGAGGGCGGGCAAAATGCCTGCGGCAACCGTCAAGCCATGCTGGACAAATTCGGGAATAGCCGCAAGGACACCTTCCATAACCGGAGCACCCAGCGCATAAGCTGCGGTCACATACAGCGCCTGGGGAATAATGAACCCGAAGAAGCTTGAGATAAGATGGGTCCTGCACACCCCGTCAACGTCTCCTCGTTCGGCATATCCATCGGCGGCGCGATTAATAAGAGGAATCAGAACGATGTAGCAAAAATTCCTGATTACCATTCCGAGCATTGAAATTGGGATTGCCAAAGCAACGCCGGCGCCAGCATCTGAATGGGAAATGATCGCAAACGCAGTGCCCAAAATGCCACCGGAAATCACGTCAGGAGGCGCAGCCGCTCCGATTCCCTGAGCGCCCATAAGAGCCAACTCAATCGTGGCGCCGATAATACAGCCACTTGCCAAATCACCGAATGCGAGACCCACAATTGTTCCCGTTATCAGGGGTCTATCAAGCATTGATTTACCAAGAAACCAATTCGAGTAGCTAAAGCATGAAATAAGAAAGATCAACAGAATGTCCATTGCATCTCCTCTCCTTAGCACAAATATCTGTCCGCGCTAAAGGCCTACAGAGCCTCTGCCAGTCGCAATGCCTTATCTCCTGGCAAACTCCGAATTACGATATCGACTCCCGTCCCAGCAAGCGCAACAAGGCTCTTCTCTTCGTCCGGAGAAACGTAAACGCACCGACTAATTTGTCGGGTTCCCTCTCTCGGTATGACGTTTCCCAGATTAATTGCCTTAATATCTGGGCACCCTTGAGCGAGAAGGCAAGCATCCATTACGGTTTTGACGACTATAAACAGACGGTATTTGTCCGTTATGCCACTTCTGATCGCCGCAATCGAATCATCAAGTCCTTTTATCACAAGCTTGCATCCAGACGGCTTTGCCATTTTCAGTATTGCACGTTGGGCATCATCTGCAGCAACCTCGTCATTTGCAACAAGAATGCAATCAGCCCCTAATGCAGACAGCCAAGATACGGCAACCTGTCCATGGATAAGTCTCTCATCCACCCTCGTTGCGACGATCATAATTGTCACCCATTCCTAAAAGCGAGTCGATAAAACCAGGCGTTTAATACTCGACATGCCACATATAACG
The DNA here is from genome assembly GCA_008671285.1 of Collinsella aerofaciens. The sequence continues at coordinate 7,158 of RPYR01000113.1, forward strand.
GCGCGTCATCAGATCGTGTTTCCTGATATCCCCGAGTGCAGACAGGAGCCTACGCTGTGCCGCATCAAACACAAAGTGATTGAAGAACTCGCAGACACTTGCCGGGAATTGATTGATATAGAGCTCCTTCGCATCCAGCACCGTGACGCGGTCGGCATATTCATCAAGGAACTTCTTTGCACGCTCATCGTTGGAACGATTTCGGCCATCACTCATAAACAGAACGAAGGGAGTAGTTCGGTCCACAATCTCAAACGGCCCATGGAAGAACTCGCCGGTATTGATGAGGGGCGCATGGACCCATTGCATCTCCATCAAGCTGCAGATGGAGAAACCATAGCCGACACCCAGGGCAGGGCCGCCAGCAAGCGGTACGATAATCTTGTCGTCCTTGTGCGAACGGGCAAACTCTTGCGCGCGGGGCTCGATATAACGAACGACCTCATTCACAACATCCTGCAGCATATCAAACGCCGCGTTAGCGTCGTTCAGATACTCATAGCCATCGAAAGCAGCGAGGATCTCAAAGGCGAGCTTGAGAATGGGAGCGGCGTTGCTCTCCATATATTTAGTCTCGGGATTAAAGATTGTGTTAAAGGGGACGTGGTAATCAGCAATCTTGCTCATATTGGCATTGGGATCATGGCAATAGGCAATCGTAATCGCCCCGGCATTCTTCGCGACCTCGGTCGCCACCATGGTCTCGGGGGTTCCCGAGAGCGAGCAGAACACGGCAATGGAGTTCTCATCCAGGGCCTTCGGGGTGGCGTGCACGAATTCATTACTCGTAATCATCTGTGCGTCGATACCCTTGCCCTCGCGCTGAATCAAGTAGAAGGCCGGATACTGAGCAAGGAGAGACCCTCCGCAAGCCACGAAGTAAACGTTCTTGGGATGGAAATCCTTGGCGAGCAGGTCCTGGACAATTTTCTCTTCTTTCATCGCTACTCCTTTTGTATTAATACATGTCCTACTACATGTATTAATTAGAGAATAATCCACGCTGCAGCGTAGTCAAGAAAAAACTGTCGTTTTCCCGCGAACGGCAGTTTAGAGTCGTAAGCGGCAACCGCTTCTATGCGTAAAACTGATAAAGACCCGGATCGTCGGCAATGGCATGCTGATCGGCAACATGCAGCGGATGCCCTTCCGAATCTTTAACGAAGGACCTATTGAATAGCAGAGCCGAACCAAGGTCGACCTTGAGGAGCTCAGCGTCTCGATCGTCCGCATAGACAATTCCTATACGACGAGTAAGTTCCCCCGGCATCACGCCATGGCGCTGCAAAAGTTCGTATAAAGACCCTTCGAGATCGTGTTCGGCCAAGAACGCGAAGGAAGCTCGAAAGTAATTGGTTTCGGACAGTACCGGCCTACCATCAGAAAACCTAACGCGACAGAGCTTAAAAGCAGGCGAATTGTCTAGGCCCAGAAATGAAACCACTTCCTTTGGACAATCCGCTTCAAGAGAGGCAGATACAATCCGTGCAGACGGCTCCTTTCCCTGCAATCGGCAAAGATCGGAAAAACTGACAGAAGAACGTGCATGTCCGTCAGAAGCAGCAGACGTACTCTCGTTATCTGCAACGAATGTGCCTCGCCCATGCTCTTTTACCATCAGGCCTTCATTTACAAGATTCGCCAATGCGTGTCGCAGCGTCACGCGGCTGACGCCAAACTGCTTGCACAATATCTGTTCTCCCGGGACTTGCTCACCAGGCTCCCAGGCACCCGATTCAATATTCGCCTTTAAACGGTCTTCAACCTGAAGATATAGCGGCTTTTCATCCATCATTAACCTCCTGACAGCCTGATACTTGTAATATTACATGTATTGACTTTCCGTCAGCTGCATATGCGTCACCATTTTCAAATTAGTTGGAGAAAACCCTTTATAGAAATGAGGAAGTGCGAAGCATAACGCGCCGAGCACGATGTCTACGCGTTCCCCATTGGAGCGCTGCGGGCGTAGGGCGGTACATCTCAGCTCATTTGATTATCTTGACTGGCAATTTAGTCATCAAAGCTACGGCTCCGCCTCGTCATAGGTAATGGCGAGGCGGAGCCGCGATCAGTAATAGCGACGTTACGAACAGAACGCCGTTGAGAATCCCATGCGAAAACGCTACAGCCCCAGAATGTGCTCCAGATAGCCCTTGTTGAACCAGAACGATTGCTTCGTCATCCAGCGCCCGTCGGGCAGTTCGCAAGCATTCCTTGCGATGTCACCGATCTCTGTTCCATCGGCAAACTTGTAAGCCGCTTTTGACGTATGCGGGCGAACGTGAACAATTGGGTTGTCCGCCATACCGGGCAGATTGTTAGTCACTTTGAGCTTTCCGCTTGCATCCCGATACGGATTGAGCTCAACGCCCTCACGTATTACCTTTCGCGTCTCATCCCAACAAGCTTTCGCAGGGCCTTCGATTTCGTTTTCTCCCATCGCCCAGAACAAACAACGGTCGAGACGCAGCACGCCATCGTGGTCCTCGCGAAACACAACGAAGAAGAAGCGATTGGTCTCAAGGCACGCATGAAAAGGCGACGTTTCCCAGTCTTCCCCGATCAAACGCTTGAACTCAAACGGTGGGAACGACATAGCCTGTTCGATGTGCCCCCTGTTGTTAACTCGAACGGTTCGGACGGAAATGCCTGCCTTGACGAATTCCTCGGCAGCATTGTTTTTGATTCCGAGCATACGATAGACGAGCGTTGTCCACTGCGCCTTATTGCCCGTGTACTCCAACCCGTATTGCTCCGCAATCTGGCGATCAGTTTCGCCATAGTGTTGCTCGATAAGTCCAGTTACGTAACTTTCGAAATCAATGGACTCGTCGTCGCCTCGAACGATGCTCTCGCCGATACGCGGGGCACCGAGAACATAGGCGTGAAGCACATAGTCCATGTACGAGCGTTTGAGAGAAAAGGCGCGGCGCTTCGCGCGACGGCGTTCGATCTCGCCCGTATCGGTATTGAAGTACTCGTAGTACTGGTCGACCCACATTGTCGCTTCGGTTGCGCCCTTTGTGCAGGCGCCCAAGTAGGTGGTCATGCCCTCCGACAGCTCGTCTGCGCGACCATCCTGAATGTACGAAATGATTTTCTCGTAGTCAGCGCGGATGATCTTCATATCCTCTTCGGGCAGACGAACCATGACCGCACGCTCAATGCGTTGGTCGTATTTATCGATGGAACGATCGCGGCCATAGTAAATCAACAGGATATTGCTGAGCTTGGTCTTGAGGTGCGAATTGTCATAGTCGAGCGAAACGGGACGGTCGTAAGGAATCATGGTCAGGACAAGACGTTCACCGGCAGATTTACGACCGTCTTTAAGTACGTCAAAACACGTTGCCTTGAGCTCGACACCCGCCTCGGGAAAGTCCGGCCGGTCGTCGCTGTTGGCCTTATAGCCAAAGTAACGCTCCTCGATCAGGGTCCCCATACCGCCCTTGTACTTTTTGGAGCCAAAGTCCTTGGGCGCGCTCTCCCCCTCCGGCGCAATACCAAGCTCAAGAATATCGCGAAACGTCATCCCGTCGAGATTGGCAGCATACCGCTCGATGCTTGAAGGGTCAGAAAAATCAGTATCGTCAAGCATGCGCTTGAAGTCGAGGTGCTTCTTGGACATGGGATACCTCCGAAACTCGCAACTAACCCCATAGTATTTCAGAGCAACTACTAACGCCCAGAAAATTGAGGTCTTGATCTTGTCCCCTCGATCGGCTATTGTTGTGAGCACCATAAACGGACACAGCAGCGATTGGAGAAACGTGTCTGAGATTAATATTGCCGAGCTTTTTGCGGGCGTCGGTGGATTTCGTTTGGGTCTCGAAGGCTATGCCGACCCTCGACATCCCGAGTTTTATATGAAACCAGCCGGCCCCTTCCGCACCATTTGGGCAAATCAGTGGGAACCGCCCGGAACCAAGGCGCGTCAGTTCGCGGCCCGTTGCTATATGGACCGCTTTGGCGATGATTCCGTTGTTAACGAAGATATCAATAAGGTTTTGGAGCAGGCTGAGGCCGGCGAGATTGAAATCCCCGACGTTGACATGGTCGTCGGCGGCTTCCCTTGCCAGGATTACTCTGTCGCACGTCCGCTTAATCAGGCACATGGCATCGAGGGCAAGAAGGGCGTCCTTTGGTGGGACATCTACCACTTCCTCGAGATGAAGGAACCCAAGTTCGGCCTCTTCGAAAACGTCGACCGCCTGCTCAAATCGCCCGCGTCTCAACGCGGTCGCGACTTCGCCATTATCCTAAGCTGTCTTGCCGACCTCGACTACACGGTCGAATGGCGCGTGGTCAACTCTGCCGAATACGGTTTCCCCCAGCGTCGTAAGCGTGTTTATATCTTCTGCGAAAAGGACGCTGGCGAGGTTGATCTCGTTGATCGCATGCACAACGGCGTCATGGCTAAAGCCTTCCCCGCCATCTATCCCGACGAGATGTCCGAGCTCAACGTTTTACCCGACCCCTACGAGAACTCAACTCGTTTTGGCGTCGGCCAAAAGACCTCTCAATTCAAGAATGCTGGCGTCATGCAGGGCTGTCATGTTCTTACCTGCGACTTTGCCGAAGACTATCACGGTGAGCGCCACGTGCTTGGCGATGTGCTTGTCGACGAGGCTGATGTCCCGGAGCAGTTCTACATCTCCGACGAAAAGCTTCCCGACTGGCGCTACCTTAAGGGCAGCAAGCGCGAAGAGCGCACTAACAAAAAGACAGGCTTTACGTACACGTATTCCGAGGGAGCCATGAGCTTCCCGGATGCCACCGACAAGCCGAGCCGCACCATCCTCACAGGAGAAGGCGGCACAGGAGCGAGCCGCTTCAAGCACGTCATCAAATGTCCCAATGGCCGTTTCCGCCGTCTTGTTCCCGACGAGCTCGATCAGCTTCAGGGATTCCCGAAAGGCTGGACCGATACGGGCATGACCGACGGCCATCGAGCCTTCTGCATGGGCAACGCACTCGTCACCGGCGTGCCCCATCGCATTGGCGAAGCTATGGTCGAAGTGTACGGCCTCTAAGGCAAGCAATCCGGAGCCGGCAGTTCACGCTGTCGGCTCCGTTTTTCCACCACACTCCCCTGTATACTGATGTAGCACGTGTTTCATCCGGGCTTGTTGGGCCGGGTCGTTCATGGGAGGTTCTTGTGGCTGTTTCGAATCCGCCTAAGGGAAGCGTTTCTTCTTCGTCCATCAAGCCGGTTACGCGCAAGGCCGTGCGTTGCCAACGCGAGGTCGCTTGGCTTGTCACGCAGGCGGCGGGCAGGCTCGTGGCGACCACTCAGGACGTCAACGCGCCTACGCCGAGCTTTGTGTTAGCGGCGGCGCTGAATTTTGTGCGCCAATTGGAGCTTGCCGCACAGGACGCCAGCGGCCACCTCGACTACCAGAATGTTATGGCGCCCGACCTGCAAACGTTCTGCCGCATAGCCAAGTTGCCCGCCGCACCCAATGCGCTTTCAGACGCAGGCTACATGTTTACGCTTTCGGGCGCGGACCTTATCCGCGACATCTATGCATACTCCAGCGAGCTCGCCGAGCGCCACGTCTTTGACGCGGCAGAAGTCAAACCGGGATATGTCATCAAGCTGGTTCTTAGGCTGTTCTTGATGGACGGGTTCGGGGCCATGCCGGCGTAAGCCGAGTCTTTAGCATCACCGTCGACTGAGCAACAACCGCTTTACCTTAGTGGGCGCCAATTGAGGGTCGATTATTGGGTCGCCTCGTCCACTAACGCATTTATTCCACGCGCCCTGACAGTCGATACTTGCGGTTGCGGCTCGTCGCCGGCGCCGTGGGCTCAAGCTCGCCTTGAGCAATGAGCGCGTTGACGCGCGACCTAACCTGGGAAATTGTAAGCCCCGTACGTTCTGCCAGCTCACGCGTCCCCAGCTCGCCGTAGTGTTTGAGTGCCGTCACAATTAAGCCCCCGCCATGATCGACCGGCTCGATCTTTGAACGGTAAAGTACGACCTTGAACCGATCGAACCCCGGGCAGAACAGGGGCTCGGCCAGACCATGCGCGCGCATGGCATCGATCATCATCGGGATGCCCGAGCCATTGCCCTCAGCCGGCGAACCTGCGCCATCCGGCAGCGGGACAATCGACATGAGTTTCACGAGTGTCGCGTTACGGCATCGGGAGCTGCCGTCAAACAAGTTCTCGCGAGCCTTTCCCCCGTAAAGGCCGCCAGGATTCGTCACCTCGACACGATCGTCAAAGACGTCGACGGCAATCGATTGTCCACAGAACCGATCCCCGTATTCTCGATGGATTACGGCGTTGGCGATTGCCTCGCGCAGAACCTCCTCGGGAATCTCAAGCGAGTCGACACGCGAGACGCCTTGGACGGTCGATGTTCGCCGCAAATTCTTGGCGACGGCCGCGACAGCACCCGAGATCATCTCGCCCAACGTTCCCTCACAGATTGTGCGGTCCATAAACCTTAGTGGCCCCGCAGCTCCCTTTTGAGCTCCCACGTGGACAGCCACATCAATGAAGAGCTTGGGATAGAACTGCTGAGGGTAAACGCCCGCGGCAAGGAGGCCGGCCTTGGTAACATTGCCCTGGAAGTCGAGGAAATTCAGACGCTCCATCTTTGTCTTCTTGTCCGCCGCACCGCGCATCGCTCGAGGCGTCAACGAATAGGCACGCTCTATCGTGCGGTCGACCAGCGACTCGTCGAGATCGCCCACACTCGTGCCGGGCACCGCATCGCGATCGCTCGGAGTCGCTCGACCGTATGACGCCAATGCGAGCACCTCGGTCGATGAAAGCGGCACATCTTTGTCATCGATGCGCTTGTAGCTGCCGCCCTGGGCGCCCCGCTCTATGACATAGCAGGGCTTGCTCGACGGATCGAGCTCCTCAATCGTAATGACGAGAACGATGGCGCCCTGAAGCTCCACTCGCTCGATCGTGTATTTGGGCGGATTGGCCAGCTTTCCTCGACCGCCCGCATCACCCATGCCTGACACAAATTGGTTGAGCACTTTCTCGGTCTCGAAGTTCTCAACCGGGACAAAACCAGCGCGCTCACTCACTCCGAGCACGATGGTTCCGCCGGCAGTGTTCGCGAATGCGCTCACCGTTTCCCACGCGTCGCGGGAAAGCGTCGTGGCGCTCTCCTTCACTTCGACGTTAAGATCATCCGAGCCCATACGCCTTAAAGACTCAAGCAGACCGGTCAGCTCGTTTTCGCTCATCTGCACGTCCTTTCGCTCGGTCCCGCGGAGAATGCCGCGGATAGATTTCCCTCGTCTCTCAGTTATCTCTCGTAATTATCTCTCATTTATCTCTCTATCTCTCGGCTTAGAGATAAGAGATAGATAGAGATGGAATGTCTACCATTTGCTTCATTTATACATATTTTTGCTGGTAGAACAATCGGTATTGAGACAATACCATGATTACCTGTCTCTTTGCTGCTCAGTTATCTCTCATATTTTTCTCTCATCTTCCTGTCATCTCTCATATTAGAGACGAATGAGAGACGAGAGATACGCGAGTGATGGACGAGCGAGGATTTTCGGACGGTCGGATATCGAGAGTGTCCAATTTTCCACGCTCGTGCGGCGGGCACGCGGGACCTATGCCCAATCCGCTGGCATCGTCTCCAGTTCGCCGCAGAGTCGCGGCCCCATATGGGTATACTCTCGAGGATTCGACTCGATTCGCCCCCGCTGGGGCGTCAAAGGAGACTGCATATGTCCACCACCTCAACCGACCCGCGCGCCGCAGCCGCCGCGCTGCTGGTGCCCGACGCCACCTGCCATGGCTTTACCGTCGAGCGCTGCGAGACCGTGCCCGAGCTCGACTCGGACGCTTACGTGCTGCGCCACACTGCCTCGGGCGCTCGCCTGCTGTACCTGGCGTGCGACGACGAAAACAAGGCCTTTGCCATTGGCTTTAAGACGCCTCCGGCCGATTCCACCGGCGTGTTCCATATTCTTGAGCACTCGGTGCTGTGCGGATCGGCCAAGTTTCCCGTCAAGGAGCCGTTTGTCGACCTGATCAAGAGTTCCATGCAGACGTTCCTCAACGCCATGACCTACCCCGACAAGACCATCTACCCCGTTGCCACCACCAACGAGCAGGATCTGTACAACCTGATGGACGTGTATCTGGACGCGGTGTTCAACCCGGCCATCTATACCAAACCCACCATTTTTGAGCAGGAGGGCTGGCACTACGAGCTGGACCTGCCGGAGGGCGTCGAGGGCGAGGGCGGTGACAGCTTCGCGAGCCTGCGCGAGGGCACGCTGCGCTATAACGGCGTGGTGTTCAACGAGATGAAGGGCGCGCTGTCCGACCCCATGAGTGTGCTGGACGATGCCGTCAACGCCGCGCTCTATCCCGACACCGCCTATGCGCACGAGAGCGGCGGCGACCCGCGCGCGATTCCCGCGCTCACCTACGAGCAGTTCCTGGACACGCACGCGCGCCACTACAATCCTTCCAACTCCTACATCACGCTCTACGGCGACCTGGACGTGGACCGCGCGCGGGCCTTTTTGGACGAGCGCTATCTATCGCAGCCGAGTGCCGCGAGCCGCCGCATGGACGCTGCCGGTGCCGCCGGCGAGGACCCGTCCACGCTGGCGCCCACTCCGCTGGACGTGCAGGCGCCCGTGACCTGCGAGTAC
>RPYR01000023.1 GCA_008671285.1 Collinsella aerofaciens
GGACATCTGCTTTATTCCAGACGGTGACTACGCGGGCTATATCGAGCGCCGCTGCGGACATCCCGCTGCACCGGGCGACATTGTGTGGCGCGACGGCAGCGTGGTCGGGCGCCACAACGGTGCGCTGCGCTACACCATCGGTCAGCGCAAGGGCCTGGGCGTCGCGATGGCGCATCCCGTGTACGTAACGGGCGTCGACGCCGACAGCAGCACCGTGCATCTGGGCGAGGCCGAGGACCTGACCGCCGCGGCGCTCACGGCCAATGACTGGATCTGGAGCGCCCCTGCCGATCGCATGGAGGCAGAGCTCGATGACGGCGGCATTCGCGTGGGCGCCAAGTACCGCTACCGTCAAAAGGACCAGGCAGCGACCCTTACACGTGGCGCCGACGGACAAATGCTGCTGACTTTTGACGAGCCGCAGCGAGCCATCGCCCCCGGCCAAGCCGTTGTAGTCTACCGCGGCGACATCGTCCTCGGCGGCGGCACGGTGACCGGCGCACTTAAGTAGCCCCATCCCCTTCATAAATTGCGGTGAAATAGGGACTGTTTAAGCGTTTAAAACCGCCAAACAGTCCCTATTTCACCGCAACTTAGAGAGGACGGCCTCGGTCGGTACTGCCGTATCAGCCGAGGCCGCTGCATCGCTAGCGCTGTACGTAGGCGCGGACGAGCTCGAAGGTGTTGCGCACGCCGTCCATGTGGCTACGCTCGTAGTTGTGGCTCGCATACACGCCGGGGCCGATCAGACCATGGCGAATGTCGTAGCCGGCAGAGAGCGTGGCTTCGACGTCCGAACCGTAATGCGGATACACGTCGATAGCATAATCGAGCTCAAGCTCGCGCGCGATATTGGACAGCGCCGTCACCAGGTCGTAGTTGTACGGACCGCCCGAATCCTTGGCGCAGATCGACACCATGTGCTCGGTGCAGCCTAGGTCGTCGCCCACGCAGCCCATGTCAACGCTGATCATCTCGCGCGTGTCGGCCGGCACGAAGGCGCCGCCGTGGCCCACCTCCTCGTACACGGTAAAGAGCAGCGAAACCTTACGCGAAAGCGTCACCTCGCCAGCGGCGACGGCACGCGCCAAGCCCAACAAAATGGCGGCCGATAGCTTGTCATCCAGGAAGCGGCTCTTAATGTAGCCGCTCTCCGTCACCGTCGTGCGAGGATCCATAGCGATGATGTCGCCGGTCTGAATACCCAGCTCGAGCACATCGTCCTTGCTGTCGACGTTCTCGTCGAGCAAGATCTCCATGTTCTTCTCGATGGTCTTGACCGGCTCGTCGGCCACGTGCGCCGAAGGCTCGGTGTTAAGAACCACGCCCGTGTAGACATTGCCGTCGCGCGTATAGACGGTGCAGTTCTCGCCATCGGCCGTAGACCACTGATGCCCGCCGAGCGTCGTGGGGCGCAAGCGGCCATTGTCCTTGATGGAGCGCACCATGGCGCCCAGGGTATCGACATGGCTCGCCAACACGAGCGGCTCACCCTCACCACCAAGCTCAACGAGCACATTGCCCTTGTTAGAACGCTCGGGCCCAAAGCCCATATCGCGCAACGTCTCCATCAGATAATCAGTCGCCGCACGGGTATAGCCCGTAGGCGAAGCGATAGAAGTCAGCGCCTTAAGCTGTCCCGCGATATAGGAGAGTGTCTCCTCTAGAGAAGCATCAATATTAGAAGCCATATGCGTCCTTCCAAGTAAAACTAAGACCGAGTCCCGATTTTAACCGTTCTGCACGGTCAATGCCCTAGGAGCCGAGCCGCCTCCCGACGTCCCCGCACCGGTTTTGTGCACGCGCACGTCTTACAATCCCAATCTTGCATAAATCCTATCGGTATCTGCATAGAAATGAGGAATCTTTTTGCTTCGTCTCAGGGTACCCCACCTTGGGCCGTGCAAAAAACGGAGTATTCAGCACCGTGGGCCCCAACGACCCCATCGCGAACGACAAAACGACGTGGTTACAGCAGTGTTGCAGGTCGTCGCAAAGCAGAAACTCAGTAACAACCCCCTCCACTCATCGATAGCCCGCCCACAATGGCTGTCGATGAGCGCCTGCGGGCCACTCGGCCCATTCACAACGTTATGCATTTTTAAGAGCTTGCTGAATACTCCCAAAAATGCACGCGGGAAAGTGCACCACCTATCCGTAGCGGGCAGTACGCCTTGGTTTTGCCCGTCTCAGAACATTGACGCAGCACAAAAAGCCCCGCCGTGCGTAGCACGGCGGGGCCAGCGGCAAGTCAAAAGACCATACGCCTACGGGCGAAGGACCACCAAACTGGGTTAGGCAGCCGGGCAAATCTTCTTGAAGAGCTCGATGACGTCGTCGAGCGTCGCCTCGCGCGGGTTACCCGGGAAACAAGCGTCGGCCATGGCGTCCTTGGCCAGGACCTCGATCTCGTCAGCCTTCATGGCCTCGCAGACGTTTTTTATTTTAATGTTTGGGGTAAGATGGTTTTCTTCTGTTTTATCTGCGTCGGCAGCCTCGTCGGTGCTCATGCC
>RPYR01000080.1 GCA_008671285.1 Collinsella aerofaciens
CTGCGACGCCGACGTCCTGTTCCTGCTGACCGCCGTTGAGCATGTCGCCATCAACTTCGGCAAGCCCAACCAGGAGGAGCTCGAGGACATCACCGCCGACGAGGCCGAGCGCCTGGCCGACGAGGGCCAGTTCGGCAAGGGCTCCATGGAGCCCAAGGTCCGCGCCGCCATCAAGTTCGCCCGTTCCCGCAAGGGCCGCACCTGCATCATCGGCGCCCTGGACAAGGCCGCCGAGACCATGGCCGGCCTCTCCGGTACCCGCATCCACGAGTAGTCTCTACTCCGTTGCCTCTCTCGTGGGCGCCGGGCAAGGCGCCCACAAACTAGCCTCTCTTCATGAGCCCCGCAGTCCGCTCCGACTGCGGGGCTTTTGCTATTCACCTGGTCATTGGGGACGTTCTTAAACGACTAGCCAAAGGGGACGTTCTTGCCGTGGGCAAGCACGGCACCTGGGGATTTAAGACTAAGAGGCTAGTACGTTAGATCGTGAGTTGCCTGAAACCAAACGACGACACCTAAGATACGAAGGCGACGCCTGTCCAGAGTGAAGTCGGGTTCTTCTGTCAAATAGGAATACGTTGACAGTGCAATCGTGTTCCCTCGGATTTCATATCGCCGAATAACTATGGCTGATGCGTCTACCATGGCAACGACGGTGCATCCGTTCCACGGTTTAGCAACAGGATCGACCAGCAGAACACTGCTTTGCGGATAGCAGCGTGACATGCCGCTGCCGTTCATCTGAACTAGAAAGCCTCCCGGGTGCCTTTCAAGTACGGGTCCTGGAACGAAGGTGCACCCACTTTTCTTAAGGCTAAAGCCACCGTTGCGGCGTACGATTTTATAGATTTCGCATTCTTCGTTTTGGGCCACGTTCGGGCTTTTCTCAGGCCGCGAGCTTAAGCCGGCAGAGGCAAGGCCGCTATTACTTGCAGCGAGCTCATCAAACGTTACATCGAAAAGCTCGGTCAGCTTATCGAGAGTCGACACCTTGACGGCGGTGTGTCCACGTTCCCAACGACATACCGTTTCTTTGGTAACGCCGAGAATGTCGGCAAATTGCTGCTGCGTCAAGCCTTCGCGGGTTCTAAGGCATTTAATGTTATCCCCTTGGGCCATGTTATTCATCACGCCTAAGTGGCAAGCACAAACAGTTGGGCCCGCCAAAGCCGTTTGTCAGCTCGTGTATGGAAATGGGAACAAGATCGATTCCGGCCTGTTCAAGAGCAGCGTTCGTCGCTTGATTCTCTTCATAGACACAGACTTTGCCCGGTCGGAGGCACAGCACACTGGCCGCGTTATTTGTGCACTCTTTTTCCGTCAAATTGGGATTTGATCCACCGCAGGGAATAAAACGAAGCTCGGGTATGCCGAGCGCGACGGCCAGTGCCTCCTTGACTCCTTTTTCGACGGCGTGAATCTGGCAGAGATTCTCCACTCGATTTCGCGTAATCTGATAAGAGCGAGATTCTGCGAGTAGCTGGGGGTCGACTACAAAAGTATCGTAGTCGACCCGGCTTAGGTACGTATCAAGATGGATGCACAGGCTCCGTTCGGGTACCTCAATTGCCCATACGGCGTCGATACTCGAGTCGGGGTTCCACAGGAGGGCACGAGCGAGCATATCGATGGCTGCAGATTCGGTTCTCTGAGAGATGCCGACTGCGACATTATGAGCATCAAGATTGATGATATCGCCCCCTTCAATATGGAAGGTCGAATCGTGACGATAAAACGAGGGCGTGTCCTTGAAATTGGGATGGTATTTAAAAATCGTTTGGTAGAGCGCTACTTCGCGATTGCGCTCGGGCCAATACATGTGGTTGAAGGAGATGCCGGAGCCGATGGTGCTTACCGGGTCGCGCACGAACCACATGGTGTTTAATGGGCTTACGAGCAGCTCGTCAGGGGCATAGGCCTCGCCGGTTAATTCGGCGAGTCTGTCCCCGCCGTCGAAGCAGTATGTAACTTGCCCGTGGCGGATGCCGCCAATCGATGCCGAGACGAGCTCCTGCGCCGATTGGGTGTGTTCAAGATGCTCGCGGACTGCTTGCTGCAACTCGGCGCCAATCGCGCCGCATTCATCGACAAAGGAATCGACAAAAGATGCTCGAGCTTCGGGGCATGAGTCAAGCGCTTCTGTAAGAAGTTGGTCGAGATACAGAACCTCTACGCCTTCATGCTCGAGCACTGAGGTATAGGCATCGCACTCAGCTAGGGCTCTATCCAAGTCAAATAGGCTGCTCGATGGTCTTAGGCTAAAAACTTGGCCAAAGCGGCCTTCGGGATAGTTTTGGGTTTCGATACCGGGTCGATATAAAAGGGCCTGTTTAATCTTACCGATTTCGCTGGTGATATGAATTGGCATTAGAACGCTCGCTTTAATTCGGATGACGACTGATGTCAATTATCGTTCTGCTGGGAAAAGTTTAAGTGAGTATGTTGTGGGTATCGGTGGACGGCTTAAGCTCTTGATTGAAAGTCACCAATTGATAAAAAATATCAATTTAGTTCCATAGTTGAGCTTATATATCAATAAAAATCCGTCTGCGTTTTAATACAATCCATTCGCATAAATATCTAATGTCAACTGGCGTGAAAACCGAATAATAAGGTTGCCGGCGAAAAGCTCGTATCGAAAACCCGCAAACTAAAGGAGGCATAATGGCCGAAGTGCAAAAGAAACGTGGGCTACGAATTCCGCACGTCTACACCATTATCTTCATTCTCATGGCGTTGACCGCAGCCCTTACGTGGATCGTCCCCTCCGGCTCGTTTGAGAGGCAGGAGCTCAACGGACGCGAGGTCACTGTTGCTGGAACATATGAGTCCGTTGAAAAGGTTTATGCGGACGAAGACGGCGCTGAGGTCGACCTGAAGCAAGGTCTGTTCGATGTACTCGAGGCTCCTGCGGTGGGAATTCAGCAGGCAGTTGAGGTCGTTGCCTTTATTCTGATTGTCGGCGGATCCTTTCAGGTCATTACTGCCACTGGAGCAATCACCAGCGGCGTGGCGCGCATCGTTAAGAAGTTCAAGAGTAAAGACATCCTGATTATTCCAATTTTGATGGCGGTTTTTGCGCTGGGCGGTAGCACGTTCGGCATGGCGGAGGAGACCCTTCCATTTTTTGCCATCTTGTTGCCGATTGTTATGGCTATGGGATATGACTCCATTACGGCCTTTATGATCGTGTTCGTTGGGGCCCGTATTGGCTATATCGCATCGACGGTCAATCCCTTCAATGTTTTGATTGCTCAGGGAATTCTGAATATCCAGGGTAATCCCCAGCTCTGGCTTCGCGTTGTTGCCCTAGTTGTGCTGACCGCCATCGCTATTGCATGGGTCGTGTTGTACGCTCGAAGGGTGAAGAAGAACCCCGAGTCCTCGATTGCTTACGCTGATGATATCGAGAAGCGCAAAGAACATGCATCAAATGACGAGCTGCTCGAAGCCGATTTCACCGGGCGCCAGAAGGCCGTAATCATCGTATTCGTGCTTGGAATCGCCGCCATTGTCTGGGGTCTTGTAACCCAGGGCTGGTATATGAACGAGATCTCTGCAGTCTTTATGGCTATGGCGCTTCTGTCTGGCATCGTATCGGGCATGAGCGAGAAGGAGATTGCTACAGAGTTTGTTAAGGGTTTGGGCGACTTTGTTTTCTCTGCGGTCGTGGTCGGTCTTGCTCGAGGCATTTTGGTTATCGCCAACGATGGCTTGATTATCGATACGGTCCTAAACGCTCTTGCGACTGGCCTTGCCGGAATCCCCTCTGTTCTCTTTACCAGCATTTTGTATGTCGTTGACAACTTGCTTTCGATTCTGGTTCCCAGCTCTTCGGGCATCGCGGCGCTCACCATCCCCGTCTTTGGGCCTCTGGTTGAGCTCATGGGGCTAAATCCAGAAGCTGCGGTTACTGGCCTTTCGATGGGATCTGCAGCGATGTCGCTGATTTCCCCCACCAGCGAAATGCTTGTCGCCGGTCTTGGTGTTTGCAAGATCTCTCTTGGCCAGTGGTGGCGAGTTTCCTGGAAGTTCTTCCTTGTGGTCAGTGCGGTCTGTCTCGTATTTACCGCGGTATCCGGTCTGCTTCCGATTGTCTAGCAAACGAAACGACAACTTTGTAAGCCATTGCAATAACTATTAAGCTCTAATCCAGAAAGGAACGATGATGAGCAAAGGTCTGAACGTTCATAGCGAAATTGGTGCCCTCAAGAAGGTATGCGTGCACCGACCGGGCTTGGACCTGGTAAACATGAAGGCGGAGGATTTTGAGCGCGCCTGGATTCATGACGCGTTTTATCTCGAGTATGCTCAGCGAGAGCATGACGAGTTTACTAATCTTCTTCGCGGTGCTGGCGCCGAGGTCGTTTATATGGAGGACTTGCTTGCCGAGACTTTCGATCAGGTTGAGGGTTCTCGTGCCGAGTTTATGAGCAAGTTCGTTCCCGAGGCCAAGATTGAGAACCTGGCGCTTCGTCAGGCAGTCGTGGAGAAGCTCGACTCCATCAAGGACAACAAAGAGTTTGTCCTTACCGCTATGGGCGGCCTTTACGTACGCGATCTCGAGATTCCGCATGTGGGCGGTTCTCTTGCGGCCATGGATAGCGACGAGCTGAAGCCCGACGAAATGGTCTTGTTCCCGATGCCCGCCTCCTACTTCTCGCGTGATCCGATCGCTGTGGTCGGCAAGGGTGCGATGATGAACCGCATGTACTGGCATCAGCGCAACCGTGAGGTCGTATTCTATGAGACCATCATGCGCCACCATCCTGATTATGCTGGGGCTCCGCTTTGGTACGACCACAATAGCGATTGGCATATCGAAGGCGGCGACGTTCTGAACATTAACGCCACCACGCTTGCAATCGGTATTTCCGAGCGTACCCAGACCGCGGCCATCGACCAGCTTGCCAAGAATCTGTTCTGGGGCAAGGGCGAGTCCGAGATCGAGCAGGTATTTGCCATCAAGATCCCCCACGGCTATGCCTATATGCATCTTGATACGGTTTGTACTCAGGTTGATTACGATAAGTTTACCGTCTACCCCGGTATCTACGAGACGCTTCGTGCCTATCGACTCACCAAGGGCGATTCGGATGGCGAGGTCTGTATCGAGGAGATCGAGGGAACGATTCAGCAGATTCTTGAAATGGCAACCGGTATCGACCATATCACGATGATCGAATGCGGTGCCGGCGATCCGATCGAGGCATCCCGTGAGCAGTGGAACGATGGTTCCAACACGCTTGCTGTTGCGCCGGGCAAGGTGTGCGTCTATGAGCGCAACGTTGTTACCAATGATGCGCTATATAAGGCGGGCGTTGAGCTGTTGGTTGCTCCTTCCGAAGAGCTGTCTCGTGGTCGTGGTGGCCCGCGCTGCATGACCATGCCGTTCTGGCGCGAAGAGATTTAATTCCGTTCTGGTTCGAGATGCGCGGATGCGCGTTCTTCGCGCGCCGTGCACTCATCAATTAGGTTAATAATGAAAGGAACCTATCATGGCACTGAATCTTTCTGGTCGTAGTTTTCTGACCCTGCTTGATTTCACTACCGAGGAGATCGAGTATATGCTCGAGCTTTCGAGGGACTTTAAGAATCTCAAGCGCATGGGTGCTCCCCATCGTTATCTTGATGGCAAGAACATCGTTCTGCTGTTTGAAAAGACTTCGACGCGTACGCGCTGTGCTTTCGAGGTGGGCGGCATGGATCTCGGCTTAGGTGTAACCTACCTTGACCCCGGTTCGTCGCAGATGGGCAAAAAGGAGTCCATTGAGGATACCGCCCGCGTGCTTGGTCGCATGTACGACGGTATCGAGTATCGTGGCTCTGACCAGTCCATTGTTGAGGAACTTGCCGATAAAGCCGGCGTTCCCGTGTGGAATGGTCTCACTAATGAGTATCACCCGACCCAGGCTTTGGCGGATATCCTTACGATGCGCGAGGAATTCGGTGACACGCGTGGCCTCAAGCTGACCTATCTCGGCAAGGAGCAGGGCAATGTAAGCGATTCCCTCATGGTTATCTGCGCTAAGCTCGGCATCAACTTCTGCTCTTGTGGGCCGAAGGGCGATGTTGAGGGCGCTACCCACTTTGATCCCGAGCTGCTTGAGACTTGCCAGAAGATCGCCGAGGAAAATGGCTGCACCATTCAGCTTACTGACAACATCGATGAAGGCGTAAAGGATGCCGATGTTATTTACACCGATGTCTGGGTTGGCATGGGCCAGGCTGAGGAGCTCTGGAAGAGCCGTATCAAGCTGCTCTCCCCGTACCGCGTAACCTCGGAGGTCATGGCGAAGGCAAACCCCAACGCTATCTTCATGCATTGTCTCCCGAGCTTCCACGATACCAAGACCACCATCGGAGCGGAAATCGCGGAGAAGTTCGGCGTAACCGAGATGGAGGTCACCGACGAGGTCTTCGAGTCCGATAAGTCTCGCGTCTTCCAAGAGGCAGAGAACCGTATGCATACCATTAAAGCCGTGATGTACGCTACTCTTCGATAAGGAGGCACGCATGTCCAAACCCTACGGTAAGCCCGATCGTATTGTCGTCGCCCTTGGCGGCAACGCCCTCGGCAACAACCCCGTCGAGCAGATCGAGGCCGTGAGCAACACCGCCCACGCCCTCCTCGGCCTCATCGAGCAGGGCAACGAGATCATCATCACCCACGGCAACGGCCCGCAGGTCGGCATGATCCAGAACGCCTTCGCCGCCGCGCACGACGCCCTCGGCACCCCCGAGATGCCGCTGCCCGAGTGCGGCGCCATGTCCCAGGGCTACATCGGCTACCACCTGCAGCAGGGCATCGGCCGCGAGATGCACAAGCGCTACAAGCGCTGGCACGCCGCCACAGTCTTCACCCAGATCTAGTGCGACCCGGACGACCCCCCGCTCACGAACCCCACCACGCCGATCGGCCCCTTCTACCCCGAGGAGCAGGCCAAGGAGTTCCTGGCCGAGGATCCCTCC
>RPYR01000009.1 GCA_008671285.1 Collinsella aerofaciens
GGGCTCGCTCGGAAAGCACATTAAGTGCTTTCCGGCTCGTGCGGAATCTACGAAAAACTTACCCGCCTCGCCCGGCCAGGTCCTAGGTTTACTTGTTTGCCGCCTAGATGGCGTCTTGGCGTCTAGATACTTGGCTGATTTTTTGGAATGAAGGGGGCTCCTTGTTGGCAAGGAGCCCCCTTCTGGTTTGGTTACTTTAGGGTTGTGGGCACTTCCCTATTTGGCGTCGGCCCAAGTTATGCCGGTGCTGGCTTCGGCGATGAGGGGCACGCGGAGGTCTACTACGTGTTCCATGACGTCGCGGACCATGGCGGTTAGGCGCTCGACTTCGTCGACGGGGCACTCAAAGTCCAGTTCGTCGTGTACCTGCAGAATCATGTGGGCGGCAAAGCCCTCTTCTTCTAGGCGGTGGCTTACGCGGGCCATGGCGATCTTGATGATGTCGGCGGCGGTTCCCTGCATGGGGTGGTTCATGGCCGTGCGCTCGCCAAAGCCGCGGAGTTGCGGGTTTTTGGCCTTGAGCTCCGGAATATGGCGTCTGCGGCCATACATGGTCTCGGCGTAGCCCGTCTGCTTGGCGCGCGCCACCACGTTGTCGAGGAACGTACGCACGCCCGGGTAGGCCTCGTAGTAGCGGTCGATCATGTCGCGCGCCTCGGCCATCGAGATATGCAGCGACTGCGACAGGCCGTAGGCCTGCTGACCATACACGATGCCAAAGTTCACGGCCTTGGCGCGACTGCGCAGGTCGGGCGTTACCTCGGACACCGGCACACCAAACACGCGTGCCGCCGTCTCGGCATGGAAGTCCTCGCCCTCGTTAAAGGCGCGCACCAAGTGCTCGTCACCCGAAAGATGCGCCAGCAGACGCAGCTCGATCTGCGAGTAGTCCACCGCCAAAAAGACGCTTCCTTCGCCTGCCGAAAACGCCGTCTTGACGGTACGCCCCAGCTCCGAGCGCGTCGGGATGTTCTGCAGGTTCGGGTCGCTCGAGGACAGACGCCCCGTTGCCGTGATGGTCTGATTGTACGTGGTGTGCACGCGACCGTCACCACGGCGCAGCGGGCCCAGCGTATCCAGATAGGTGGACTTGATTTTGGACTTTTCACGCCAATCCAAGATCAAACGCACGATTTCGTGGTCGCGGGCAAGGTCGCTCAACACCTTGGCGTTGGTCGAATAGTAGCCGCGCTTAGTCTTCTTGAGGCCCTTGGTCGGAAGCCCCATCACATCAAAGAGCACATGCGACAGCTGCATGGGACTGCCGATATTAAAGGTCTCGTCACCCGCCAGGTCGCGAATGCTGCGCTCGACCTCGGTGATCTGGGTCGCCAGGCCCTCGGACAGATTACGCAGGCGGTCGGGATCCACGAGCATGCCCGCGCGCTCCATCTTGGCAAGCACCGGCACGAGCGGCATCTCGATGCCATCGAACACGTTGGCGGCGTTCTCGCGGGCCATGCGGTCGCGCAGCGGTGCGACCAGTGCCAGCGTCAAGGCCGCCGTGCGAGCGGCGGGCGCCGAAGCGTCCTCACCGGCACCCTCTGCACCGCGCGCCGCAGGCAGTGCCATCTGCAGATACGTATCGGCCAGATATGCCTCGTCAAACTCGGAGCGGTCGGAATCCAACAGGTAAGCGGCGACCACGGTGTCGAAGATGCACGTGGAATCGACTGCCAGCGGATCCATAAGCTCGGGCTCAGAAGAATCGATGGGCGAAACCTCATGCAGCAGCGCTTTCATATCCGGGCTCGCCACGCGGCCCTCCACAAACAGGCGCGCAAGCACGCCGGCAATCACGCCGTGGGCGAAGTTGAAGCCATCGACTACGGTAGTGGTACCGCCGTCGCCCTCCTCGAGCGCGAACAGGCCCTTGGACGTCGCCAACCACAGCGTGCGCGTCAGTCCAAAGAGCGCGCCCTCTTCCTTGTCGTCGTCCACCACGGCGGCGACCCACTCGCCGGCATCAATCGCGTGGGAGACCTCAGCCGCAACGGCACCAAGCGCGTCGGCATCGCCGGCGGCTGCGCGAACCATAGCAGGTATCTCAAACACACTGGAGGCAGCAGCAGCCCCGCCCTCGCCGCCGATCAGCGCCAAGAAACGGTTCTGCATGGCGGTGATACCAAGCGTGCCCAGCGCCGCGGACACTTCATCGGCAGAAAACGCCGGGAAGGACGTCGCCTCAAAGTCGAGCTCGACGGGCGCATCGGTGCGAATTGTCGCAACCTTGCGGCTCAGTAGTGCGTCGTCGATGTGTGCACGCAGGTTCTCGCCCATCTTGCCCTTGACCTCGTCGGCATGCGCGATGACTTCGTCCAGGCTACCGTACTGCGCAATGAGCGCACTCGCCTTTTTGGGGCCGATGCCCGGTACGCCGGGAATGTTGTCCGACGTATCGCCCTTTAGACCGTAAAAATCGGGCACGAGCGCCGGCGTAATGCCGTGATACAGGTCGTCCACGCTCTCGGGCGTCATGATCGCCACGTCGGACAGGCCCTTGCGGGTCGAGACAACGTTGACGTGCTCGGTCACGAGTTGATACATGTCGCGGTCGCCGGTCACCAGTAGCATGTCGCAGCCGGCCTCTTCACCCAGGCGCGCCATGGTTCCCAGGATATCGTCGCCTTCCCA
>RPYR01000123.1 GCA_008671285.1 Collinsella aerofaciens
CGCTGGAGCACGAGCACAGTCATTCGCCGCGTGGCAACGCGTGTGCTGGTGGTCGCCATAATTGGCATGGTGTTGGTGCCTGCAAGCGTATGGGTGTCGCAGAAGGTCGATGAAAAGTATCGCGTAAGTATTGAGCAAGCTCAGCAAAAGGCTGCGGATGCGGCAGATAGCGACAGCTCCAAAGCAAGCAAGAAAAAGACCGAGTCCACAGAGTCCAAGA
Organism: Collinsella aerofaciens; assembly: GCA_008671285.1. Next base: position 221 of record RPYR01000123.1, read on the forward strand.
ATGTGCTTGAGCAGCTTGCCGACGGCGCCTCGGGTCTTGTCACGTCGGTGACCAGCGGCGCCAAGCAGATGACCGATGAGATTGTGCAACAGGTGACCGATCTGATCGAAGGCGTCATCGTGATGATCGTGACCTCGTGTGTTATCCCATTGCTGGTGCTCGCGGCGTTTCTGTGGCTGGGACACACGCTGTTGGGGATCGATATTTCCGGTCCAGCGAGCTATTTGACGGGCCGCTTTCTGAGTACTCCGTCCAAGCACACCAAAAAGGTGGGCAGGCCGAGTAACTAAAACAGCTGTATACACCGGGGCATACCGCCGAAGGGCGGCCGAGACACGTTCTCGGCCGCCCTTTTGTTTGTTGAGCACATGGTCGCTATGTTCGCGCCGGGCCCAAACGGTCGCCAATCATCCGCGAACGGTATTTGTTCAAAAAAGAACAAAGACAAACAAATTATTGTTGCAGTCTCTGTTCGAATGTGTTCAAATAAACATGAACAGTGAAGAACCGCACATTCAGATGCCCGGACCTGAACGCGATTCAACACTTCCAAACAGAAACTACGCACCTGCGTATCTCTCAAGGAGGATGTCATGAGGGTTGTAATCGCTTCCGATGCCGACGGTATGTCGATGAAGGAGTCCATCAAGGAGATGCTCATCGCCGACGGTCACGAGGTCGTCGACTATTCCGAGACCCCTGCCGCGGACTTTGTCGATTCCGCGACCGCCGTTGCCAAGGACCTGCTGGAGCACAAGGATTCCCAGGGCTTCGCATTCGATAAGTACGGCGTCGGCTCCTATATGGCCGCCGTCAAGATCAAGGGCATGGTCGTCGCCAACATTTCCGATGAGCGTTCCGCTTACATGACCCGCGAACACAACGGCTCGCGCATGGTCACCATGGGCCCGGGCGTTGTGGGCACCGAGGTCGCCAAGAAGATCGCCCGCGAGTTCCTGCGTGCACAGTACGCCGGCGGCCGTCACCAGATCCGTGTCGACATGCTCAACAAGATGGCCTAACGAGAGCCACCGAGAACTCGAACTTCTACCTCAACTTGTGAATTCAGACGAAAGGACGTTCTGATGAAGAAGACCATCGCAATCGGTTGCGACCATATCGTTACGGACGAGAAGATCTATCTGGCCGACCGCCTGGAGCAGGCTGGTTACAAGGTGCTCGACTGCGGCACCTACAGCCACACCCGTACGCACTATCCCATCTACGGTAAGGCCGTGGGCGAGGCTGTTGCCAGCGGCAAGGCCGACTTTGGCGTGGCCCTGTGCGGCACCGGCATCGGCATCACCAACGCCGTCAACAAGGTTCCCGGCGCCCGCTGCGCCCTGGTCCGCGACATGACCTCTGCCCTGTATGCCCGTCGCGAGCTCAACGCCAACATCGTGGGCTTTGGCGGCAAGATTACCGGCGAGTTCCTGATGGCCGATATCATGCTTGCCTTCCTGGAGGAGCCCTACGAGAAGACCCCCGAGCACGATGCCCTGATCGCCAAGATCGATGCCTGCAATAAGGCCGACGCCGAGGCTCAGGCTGACCCGCACTTCTTTGACGAGTTCCTCGAGAAGTGGGACCGCGGCGAGTACCACGACTAAGGAGGTTACGCGGTTTTACCAAACCGCGTAACGGGTCGACGCTGCGCGACGCTCGCTGACGTTGAGGGTGCCTGTGGGGTTACCGCTGTTGTTGCGAAGCGTTCTGGTACGGCAAGTTGCTCCGATAACACGTTTGCTTGCTGAGCTTGTGTGCTTCGCTCTTGGCGGTACTCGGCATTCTGTAGCTTTTCAATTGACGGCTCGCGTTTCTGTGAGGGGGCGCGGGCCGGTTTTCTATCAGCCCTATTGACTTGGTGGGCTGTCGTAAGAAAGGGAAGGCTCCTATGGAGTTTGTTCTTGATAACGGTTCTATCCGCGTGGCACTGAGCACGGCGGGCGGGTCGTTCACTTCAATTACGGCCAACGGCCGTGAGTACCTGTGGCAGGGCGACCCGGCGGTGTGGTCGGGCCAGGCACCCATTTGTTTCCCGATCTGCGGCGGCCTTCGTGACGGTCGCGCATTGACCATGGGCGGCCGCGAGGTTAAGCTTGCCCGTCACGGCTTTGCTCGCAAACAGGAGTGGAAGCTCGAGGAGCAGGGCGACAACATGGTCGCGCTGAGCCTAAGCTCTGTCGACCATGCCGAGTTGCTCGAGCAGTACCCGTATCCGTTTAAGATCGTTGCTCGTTACACGATCGATGCGGAGAAGGTGGCCGTGTCGTACGAGGTGACCAATGAGGGCACCGAGGACATGCCGTTCTTTGTGGGCGGTCACCCTGGCTTTAAGTGCCCGCTCGACGAGGGTGAGTCCTATGACGACTACGAGCTCCGTTTTGAGCAGCGCGAGGCCGCCGAGCTCTGTACTGCCGTTCCCTCGACGGGCCTGATTGATGTTGAGCATCGCAGCAAGAACCCCATGATCGGCCAGAACCTACCGCTTACCCACGAACTCTTCGACTTCGCGGAGACCATCTTTGACGTGCTCGAGAGCCGCGTGGTTACGTTGACCAAGAAAACCGAGGACAAGGGCGTGCGCCTGACGTTCCCCGATATGCCGTACCTGATTGTGTGGAGCAAGCCCGAGGGCGACTTTGTGGCTGTTGAACCGTGGGGTGGTCTGTCCACCTGCTCCGACGAGGACGATATTCTGGAGCACAAGCGTGGCTGCCTGGTGGCCAAGCCGGGAGAGACCGTCACTCGCGGCTTTGAGATCGAGATCCTTTAACGAGTTATCGTATGTTTGGGGCGGGTTATGCCGCTCCGGAACAGGAGTTCAACATGATTCTGACCGTTACCATGAACCCGTCGATTGATACGCGCTATCAGCTCGACAAGCTGATCATCGACGATGTAAACCGTGTGACGCCCGAAAAGACCGCTGGCGGCAAGGGCCTCAACGTGAGTCGCGTGCTGCTGCAGCTGGGTGACGACGTGCTCGCGACCGGTCTGCTCGGCGGACACATGGGTGCCTATATGGCCGAGCTCATGGATGCCGATGGCGTCAAGAACGACTTTGTGCCCATCGCCGGTGAGACGCGCATTTGCCTGAATAAGCTGCACGAGGGTAATCAGACCGAGCTGCTGGAGAGCGGCCCGCAGATCGCCCCGGCCGAGCTCGAGGCCTTTACGGCCAAGTGTGCCGAGCTTGCAGCGAAGGCGGACGTTGTGACGCTTTCGGGCGCGCTGCCGCGTTGCGTCGATGCCGGCTACTATGC
>RPYR01000194.1 GCA_008671285.1 Collinsella aerofaciens
AGCCCAGGTCGTGCGGTTGCCGTGCGCTGATGGCTGCGAGGGACGGGAAACCCCATATAACGTGTAAACTATGAAAGCAATTTTCGTTTATTCGCGCGGGCGGGCACTGGCTCCCCGCCAACAAGAGGGGATACCATGGATCAAAAGGCTTCCGCAAAGGTCCTCGTACTCGACTTTGGTGCGCAGTACGGTCAGCTCATTGCCCGTCGCGTCCGCGACCTCAACGTGTATTCCGAGATTGTGCCCTGCGACATCTCGGCCGATGAGATTCGCGAGATGAACGCCTCTGCGCTCATCCTTTCCGGCGGCCCGGCCTCTGTGTACGCCGAGGACGCTCCGTCCATCGATCCTGCCATCTTTGACCTGGGCCTTCCCGTTCTGGGCTTTTGCTATGGCCATCAGATCACGGCTGTGACGCTCGGCGGCAAGGTCGGCCACTCCGAGGTGGGCGAGTACGGCCGCGCAACCATCACGCGCACGGCAGACGCCAAGCTCTTCAACTCCACGCCCATGGAGCAGACCGTGTGGATGAGCCATCGCGACGCCGTTTCCGAGGTGCCCGAGGGCTTTACCGTTACCGCCAGCACCGACGTGTGCCCGGTTGCTGCCATGGAGTGCGTCGAGCGCAAGATTTTCACCACGCAGTTCCACCCCGAGGTCAAGCACTCCGAGTACGGTCAGCAGCTGCTGAGCAACTTCCTGTTTGAGATCTGCGGCCTGGAGCCCAACTGGAGCATGGACAACCTGGTCGAGACCATGACGGCCGAGTTCCGCGAGAAGGTCGGCGACGACCGCGTGATTCTTGCCCTGTCCGGTGGCGTCGACTCCTCCGTCGTGGCTGCGCTGGGCGCCCGCGCCGTGGGCAAGCAGATGACCTGCGTGTTCATCAACCACGGCCTGCTGCGCAAGGGCGAGCCCGAGCAGGTGGAGGAGGTCTTCACCAAGCAGTTCGATGTCGACTTTATCCACGTCCACGCCGAGGACCGTTATGCCGAGCTTTTGGCCGGCGTGACCGAGCCCGAGGAGAAGCGCCGCATCATCGGTACGCAGTTCTGGAAAGAGTTCTTCGCCGTGGCGCAGCAGCTCGAGACCGATGGCAAGCCGGTCAAGTACCTGGCTCAGGGCACCATCTACCCCGACATCATCGAGTCCGGCGCTCGCAAGACGGGCGGCAAGACGGCCACCATCAAGAGCCATCACAACCTGATCCCGTTCCCCGAGGGCGTGCACTTCGACCTTATCGAGCCGCTCGACCACTTCTTTAAGGACGAGGTCCGCGCGCTTGGCCTGGCACTGGGCCTGCCGGCTCACATCGTGTTCCGTCAGCCTTTCCCGGGCCCGGGTCTGGCCATCCGCGTCATCGGTGCGGTCGACAAGGAGAAGCTCGAGATCCTCAAGAGCGCCGACGCTATCGTGCGCGAGGAGCTTGACGCCTACAACCAGCGTCTGTTTGAGCAGACCGGCGAGCGCAACTCCGAGCACAGCTGCTGGCAGTATTTCGCGGTCCTGCCCGACATCAAGTCCGTTGGCGTTATGGGCGACGAGCGCACCTACCAGCGCCCGATCATCCTGCGCGCCGTCGAGTCCAGCGATGCTATGACCGCCGACTGGGCCAAGCTGCCCTACGACGTGCTGGCCCGCATCTCCGGCCGCATCGTTGCCGAGGTCCCCGGCGCCAACCGCGTCTGCTACGACATCACGTCTAAGCCGCCCGCGACCATCGAGTGGGAGTAAACGATATTCGTTGATTTCAAGCCTCTGGCCTGCGAAAACAGGTCGGGGGCTTCTTATTTTGCAACCTCTGTGCAACCTTTGCGGTTTCGCGCCCCGTGAACAGGGGACGTAGCACTGTTCACGTCTGGGCCCATGTCGGCACCGATCAATGCCCGCGCTGCTTCTGCTTGCGCTTCAGCTTCCGCTGCTCGAAGCACGTCGTCCGGGATTCCTCGCCAGAGGAGAACTGACCGTTCCTTGCGAAACCGCGAGACCAGCTATATCCGCTTGCTGCGGGCTTGCTTGAGCCAGTTCCTCTTGAAAGAGCCTATACCTCCGAAGAGCTTGTTGTACGTCTCACCGTTCTCCTTGGCCTCGTACTTGACCAAGGCAAGTTCGATAGTGTAGAGGTAATCCGCCACTTGCTCGAGGCGGTAGTCGGTCATCGAGGTCTTGCGACGTCGGACGACCCCTTTTGAGAGGGCCTTGCCCACCGAGTCGTCTCGCCCGCGGAACAGAAGGAGCGCATCCTCGCGACCTTCAGCGACCTGTGCTGCGAGATGGAGGGCTGCACCATCGCGCAGGGCCCTTTCCAAAGCGAAGTGTCGAGCCGAAGTGTTGAGCGTCGGCCCTGAATGTTCAATGGCCGTTGTTTTCTGCCCCTCAAGTGGTGAACTTCTCCTCGGGGCTGTTGATTCCCCCACGCGCCCCCTTCCGTTCTCTGTGTTCCCCTTATACTCCTTGTACAAGGAGGTAAGAAGTCATGGACAAGACCGCACAGGACAGCTTGGCAAAGAAGCCCGTCGACATGAGGGACAGGATTCTCGAGCATCTCGAGGCCCTCACCTCTGCCGTCTCGCTCGACGACCTTGCCCGTCTGTCCACCTCCGACATCGCCGAGACGCTCATCATCTCCAGGAGTCTGGCGAGCCAGTACCTCAACGACCTTGTTCGCGCCGGCCTTGTGGTTAAGGTGGCGGGCAGGCCTGTCCGTTATTTTCATCGCCGCGCGTTCCAGAAGCGTTTTCAGGTAAAGCTCTCTGCAAGCGAGTACGCCTCGCTCGCCGACCTCATCCAGGCGACGGGAATCGCCGATCACCGTGACTTCGCGCGTGCCGTGGGCTTCGACCTGAGCCTCAGCTCCGTTGTCGAGCAGTGCAAGGCTGCGGTTCAGTACCCTCCGTTTGGCCTACCCATCCTCTTGAGCGGCGGCGTGGGTGTCGGTAAGTCTTTCCTTTCTCGCCTTGTGTACGAGTACGGCAAGAACCAGGGCTTGCTGTCCCGCGACTCCTCCTATGTGCGCATCGACTGCGCCGGGGTCCCGGACGCCGCCTCGTTCAACGGGCTTCTTGACGAGTCGATCGCGAAATCGCGCGGGGGTGTGGTTTTTGTCAACGGCATCGAGGCACTCTCTCCCTCTGCGATGGAGCACTGCCTTGCGACGGCCCTCGGGCTCGATGCCTCCCAGGATGCGCCGCGCGCTCGCCTCGTTCTTTCGACGACGCTTTCCGCCGATGATCTGAAGGTTTCCTCGGCCTACAGCAAAATGCCCATCTGTGCCCGTGTCCCCTCACTCAAGGAGCGGACCCCCGAGGAGCGCGAGGATCTCATCTTGAGCTTCCTGCGCAGCGAGGGGTGCCGAATCGGTTCTGATGTGAAGATCAGCCGCGGCGCATACCGTTGCCTCGTGAACGCGGACTTTTCCGATAACATCGCCGGCTTGCGCGCCTGCGTGACGAACTGCTGCGCCAAAGCGTTCCTCAATCGCGAGGGCGACTACGTCGTCGTTCGCCCGTATCTTCTTCCCAGCGGGCTCCTCTCCTCCGCGCAGATCGATCAACAGCCCGACGATGGCGTTCTGATCGACGCGTCCCTGGATGCCGCCGAGAGCACAGGGCCGGTCGAGCAGGCGCTCGATGCCCTGTGCTCTCTCGATGAGCGATTCTGCGCCGGGGAGCTCTCTGTCTCCGAGCTCGTCTCGCAAGCTGTCTCCGCTGTGCGCGGCGTTGAGGATCACTTGATCTTCGGCCGCGGCGTTACCTCCTCGAGGTCGCGCGCCTTCGAGCGCATCGTGGGCGCGGTCCTTGCCGACGCAGGCTCTTCTTATGGCATCGAGCTTTCGAGGAAGGTCGCTTTTCTGCTGGCCCAGGAGATTTGCCTGCAGTTGTGGCCGGGCATCGGCCTGGCTAAGCGAAAGTCTGCCTGTGCGGAGCAAATCTCCCATCTCCTCGGTGCCGTGACCTCCGAATTACCGTTTGCCTCGAGCGTCTCCGATCAGGTCGCCGCAGACGTGGAAGGGGCGCTGGGAATCTCGCTCGATCACTTCACGAAGACGCTTCTGACGCTGTGCGTCGCATCGGAGTCTCGCGACGCGAAGGCCCTTCGGACGCTCTGCGTCATCTTGTCCCACGGCTACTCAACGGCGACGAGCATCGCCGACGCGGCGAACCGTATGCTCGGCATGCATGTGTACGAGGCGGTCGACATGCCCTACGACCAGCAGCTGAAGGACATCGTCGGTCCGCTCCAGCGCCTCGTCGACCGCCATTCCTACTGCACCGGGGTCGTGTTCCTCGTCGACATGGGCTCCTTGGAGGAGGCCTATAAGGCCCTCGAGAACGTTACCGACTCCACTATCGGCGTGGTGAACAACGTCTCTACCGGTCTTGCGCTCGAGATCGGGGTCGGGCTGCTCGGCGGCAAGTCCATCGCCGAGGTTCTTGGCGATGCGACCGCCGCGTGCGTGACGCACTGCAAGGTGATCGAGCGCATCAACCGTGAGGACGCCATCGTCTTCTGCTCCGAGTCCGGGGTCGACGCCGCGGAGAGGATACGCCAGCTCGTCTCGCAGAGCCTCCCGCGCACCATAGGCGCGCGCCTGCTCACGAGGCCCTTCAAGCAGCTTGTCGCGAACGGGTCGAACGACGCCGTTTTCTCCGAGCACCGCGTCTGCGCCGTCATCGGCACGGGAGACCCCGGGGTCGCCTCCATCCCCTTCGTCGCCCTCGAGGACATCATGTCGACGGCGTCCGCCTCTAAGGTCGATGCCGTGTTCGGCAGGTGGCTTGACGCTTCCGAGCTCTCTTCTTTCCACGAGAAGCTGCTCTCGAACATGACGCTGCAGAACGTCATCCGCTCCATCACCATCCTCGACCCGGAGCGGCTATTCCACGAGATCGAGAGCGCCGTGCACGAGCTTCAGCGCAGGACAGGCGAGAAGATCGGCAGCAACGCCATCATTGGGCTCTACGTCCACCTCTGCTGTCTCGTCGAGCGCCTTGTTACCAGAAACCCCATTGAGACCTACGTTGGCCAGGACCGCTTCGAGGAGGAGCGTGCCGATTTCATCGAGTCCTTCAGGCAGAGCTTCTCGAGCATCTCGACGCGCTATCGCGTAGAGGTTCCCGTAAGCGAGATCGCATATGTCTTCGACTACATAAGCGTGAGCGCCGCCCCGGCGCGAGAAGAGCGCCTCGGCTCCTCGGACCTCCTGCTCGACGAGTGACCTTCCCCGCGCCGCCGCAAGCTGACTGCGCGTCCTCAATAATCCGATAACCCCTTGCCCGGCGCGAATCCGGATAGCGCCGAGGCAGTACCGAACGTAAAACTTCATTTGATAGGAGCAAACATGAGTGTTGTTATGGCACGAATCGACAATCGCCTGCTTCACGGCATCATCGTGACGCAGTGGGCCCCGGTGTCGGGCGCGACCCGAGTCATGGTCATCGACGACAAGGTCGCCGGCGACGAGGTCCTGAAGTCCACTATGAGGATGGCGCGCCCCGCGGGCATGGCCGTCTCGATCATCTCCGAGCAGACCGCGCTCAAGAACTTCGCGGCGGGCAAGTACGACCGCGAGAAGGTCTTTGTCATCGCCAAGGAGCCCGAGACGATCCTTCACCTGGTCGAGTCGGGCATCGAGCTCCCGTCGCTGATCGTCGGCGGCTCGCTCGTCAAGGAGGGCGGCGTCCAGCTCACCCAGCGCGCCTATGCCTCCGCCGAGAACGTCCAGAGCTACAAGGCGCTCATCGCCCGCGGCGTCAAGGTGACGGCACAGTTCGTGCCCGCCGACAAGCCCGTCTCCGTCGCCGACCTCATCTAAGGAGGGATCATGGTCAACTTCACTATCCTGCAGGTCGTCCTTTTGACCCTGCTGGCCTTCATCAAGCACGTGGACTACTACGGCATCCCGATGATCTTCGTCAACTATGCCGTCTTCTGGGGCCTTATCACCGGCGTCGTCATGGGCGACTGGCAGACCGGCCTCGTCATCGGCGGCACCATCCAGCTCATGCAGCTCGGCGTCGCGGGCTTCGGCGGCTCGTCGATTCCCGACTACGGCACGATGGCCATCATCGCCACCGCCTACGGCGTGACCCTGGGCGCGGACACGGGCCTCGCCATCGGCCTGCCGGTCGGCATGCTCGGCATCCAGCTCGACGTCATCGTCAAGATCCTCAACGGCTTCGTCGTCGAGAAGTCCCAGAAGTTCTGCGACGAGGGCAAGTTCAAGCAGATGAACGCCATCCTGTGGGTCTGCCCCGTGCTCTTCGGCCTGTGCGCCGCCCTGCCCGTCTTTGTCTCCGTGACCCTCGGCCAGCCCGCCGTCAACTGGCTCCTCGAGGTTATGCCCCAGTGGTTCCTTTCCGGCCTCACCCTCGCCGGCAAGATGCTCCCGGCCGTCGGCATCGCGATGCTGCTGCGTTACATGCCCACTGGCAAGTACTTCCAGTACCTGCTCGCCGGCTTCTTCCTCTCGGCCTTCCTGAACGTGCCCATCATCGGCGCCGCCATCGTCGGCGTTGCCCTCGCGATCGCGTTCTACCAGCGTGCCGAGAGGGACACCGAGCTCGCCGCCCACGCTTCCGCAGACGCCTTCATCGGAGAGGATGAGTAACCATGGAAAACGAGAACATCACCGCCGTCGCCGAGGGCAAGCCCTCCGGCTACAAGGTCACCAAGAAGGACCTGCGCAACGCGAACTGGCGCTGGCTCATGAGCGTGTGCACCTTCAACTACCAGACCCAGCAGGGCGCCTCAGTCGCCTACGCCCTCTCGCCGGTCCTGAGGAAGATCTACACGAACGACGAGGACTATAAGCAAGCTCTCAACAACCACTTCCGCTACTACAACACCCAGCCTTGGCTCGCCGCCATCATCCTTGGCGCCTGCGTGGCCATGGAGGAACGCGACGGCCTAGCGGCGGCGGACGCCGTCCAAGACCTGAAGATCGGCACCATGGGACCGCTCGCCGGCGTCGGCGACTCCCTGCTCATGACCATGATCCCGACCATCATGGGCTCCATCGCCGCCTACATGGCCATCGAGGGCAACCCCGTGGGAGCCGGCATCTGGTTCGCGCTCATCTTGGCCATCTTCTGGGTCCGCATGCACGCCCTCGAGTTCGGCTACAAGCAGGGCGTGAAGCTCGTCACCGACTTCAGCGAGAAGCTTCCCAACCTCACTGCCGCCGCCTCCGTGCTCGGCCTCACCGTGGTCGGCTGCCTCATCGCCTCGGTCATCGGCGTCACCTGCCCGATTAGCTTCAGCTTCGGCGACGTCTCGATGGAGATTCAGCCGCTGCTCGACAAGATCCTGCCTGCCATGATCCCCGCCGCCATCACGGGAAGCGCGTATTACCTTCTTACCAAGAAGAACGCGAGCATGACGGCCCTCATCCTCGTGGTGATCGTCCTCGCGATGGTCGCCTCCGCCGCTGGCATCCTCGCCTAGCTTCGACCCAAGAGATTGGTGAATCAATGAGAAAGATAGTTGTGGCGAGCCATTCCCTTCTCGCCCAGGGCTTCAAGGACACCCTCGAGTTCCTTACGGGTAAGAGCGACGCCGTCAACGCCGTGTGCGCCTACGTGAACGACAACGGCGAGGGGCTCGACGCGGCGGTCGAGGCGGCGCTTTCGGGCACTGACGAGGTCGTCGTCCTCACCGACGCGCTCGGCGGCAGCGTGAACCAGCGCTTCTCCCGCTTCGCCTCCGACCGGATCCACGTGATCGCGGGTGTCAACCTCCCGCTCGCCATGACGGTCGCGCTCGCGCGCCCCGACGAGAAACTCGACTTCGACGCCCTCGTCGACGAGGCGCGCCAGCAGATCGTCTACGTGAACGGTGCCAGTTCCGCCGAGTGCGAAGACGACGAATAGAGGAGGTCGACGATGAGAGAGTTCCTTAAGGACGTGTGGATGCACGGCGGTGAGGAAAGCCGCGCCATCACCCCCGAGAACATCACGGGCGAGAAGGGCCGTGCCGCCATGTCGGCCAGCCACCTCGGCGTCGGCCGCAAGGGCTCGTGCTGCGTGCCCCTTGAGTCCGGCGAGACCATCACGCTCGCGGACATCGAGGGCCCCGGCATCATCCGCCACATCTGGATGACCGTCCCCGACAAGACCGCCGCCGGCAGCTTCGTCATGCGCGACCTCGTGCTGCGCTTCTACTGGGACGACGAGGAGACCCCCTCGGTCGAGTGCCCTGTCGGCGACTTCTTCTGCAACGGCTTCGGTGAGCGCGCCATCGTCAACTCGATGCCCATCTGCGTGAACCCGACGGGCGGCATGAACTGCTACTTCGAGATGCCTTTCAGGAAGCACGCCAAGGTCACGCTTACGAGCGAGCACCCCGGGTTCATTAAGTACATCTTCTACACGTTCAACTACGCGCTCACCGACGTGCCGGACGACGCCATGTACTTCCACGCCCGCTTTAACCGCGAGCGCAGCACCCGCAGGGGCGTCGACTACACCGTGCTCGACGGCGTGCGCGGCAAGGGCTACTACGTCGGCACCTACATGGCCCTGTGCGCCCTGGAGCGCTATTGGTGGGGCGAGGGCGAGATGAAGTTCTTCCTCGACGGCGACGAGGAGTTCCCCACGGTCACCTCGACGGGAGCCGAGGACTACTTCGGTGGTGCCTGGGCCTTCCTCGACAGGCCGCCCCACGCGCTGCCCGAGGCGCAGTGCTTCAACACGCTGTTCGCCGGCTACCCGTACCGCTCGACGCGCGACGCCACGCGCGACCGCTTCAGCGCGGGCAAGCCGAACCCGAACCCGATGCTCGCGACCAACGACGACGCGCTGCCCAGGCACGGCCTCTACAGGTGGCACCTTCCCGACCCGATCTCGTTCAAGGAGGACCTGCGCGTGACGTTCCAGGACCTCGGCAACGACGACATCAAGCTCTACGAGCGCGAGGACGACATCTCCACCGTCGCCTACTGGTACCAAAGCGAGCCGCACGCCGTGCTCGCCCCGTTTGCCGCAAGGCAGGACCGCGTGCCCAGGTAGGGTCGCCTCGAAACAAGCCAACGTTATGGGCGCCCGCGGTTGACCATGACTGCGGGCGTCCCTTTGTAAGGAGGATCACATGAGCGAAAAGCAAATGAGGCTCGGCGCCCTCGAGGCCGGCGGGACCAAGATGGTCTGTGCCGTGGTGTCCGGCGACGGCGAGGTTCTCGACCGTATGGAGACCCCGACGCTTACGCCCGCCGAGACCGTCCCACAAATGGTCGAGTGGTTCACCGCCCGCGATGTGAACGCGTTGGGCATCGGCGCCTTCGGCCCGACCTGCGTCGACCCCAACGATGAGCGCTACGGTTCCATCCTCCAGACGCCCAAGCTCGCGTGGCGAGGCTATGGTCTTCGCGCCGCGTTCGCCGACGCCCTCGGGATTCCGGTGACCTACGACACGGACGTGAACGTTGCCTGCCTCGGCGAAGTAGTCTTCGGCTGCTGCAAGGGGCTCGAGGACGCCGTCTACGTGACCATCGGCACCGGCGTGGGCGCGGGCGTCATGTGCGCGGGCAGGCTCCTTCACGGCATGCTGCACCCCGAGGCTGGCCACATGCTGGTAAGGACCCGTCCCGCCGAGGAGGGACGCTGCGTCTGCCCGAGCCACGCGAGCTGTCTCGAGGGCCTCGCCTCCGGCCCCGCCATCGCCGCGCGCTGGGGAAAGCCCGCGGCCGAGCTCGCGGACAACGCTGAGGTGTGGGCGCTCGAGGGGGATTATCTGGGGCAGATGTGCGCGAACCTCGTGCTCATGTACTCGCCTCGCCGTATCGTCCTCGGCGGCGGCGTGATGCACCAGGAGCAGCTCTACGGCATCGTCCGCAAGAAGACCCTCGAATATCTGGGTGGCTACATCCAGACCGCCGAGCTTAAGGACATAGAGAGCTACATCTGCGCCCCGGGCTGCGGCGGCGACCAAGGAATCCTTGGCGCGGCCGAGCTGGCAAGAAGGGCGCTCGCGTAACTTGCGCTCTCTACGCCATACAACGCGTTAAGGAAAGACGAGCGCTTCTTGCCAATTGGGCGGCAAGAAGCGCTCGTCTTTTGCATTTTTGTCTCTCAAAATCTTATTTTCACGATTTGCATTTTCATCCCGTTGTCACCGACCCTTGCGAGAAACCGGAAAAAGCCGCTGACAGAAGGGTCTCTCAAATCGTTGTAACCCAGCATATAGCCGCGACTTGTGACCTGCAGACGGCTGTTCCACGCGCCGATTTCCTTGGCGGCATCCGAAACCGCAAAATATGCCCCAACATCCTTGATTTTTGCAGTCTTAAGCCATGTTTTTGCAATCATCTTTACTGCCGTCCGATTGGCAGCATCAAAGACCAGCACACCGCCGGGGAAAGCATCCGCCATCCCCCGCACCAGTTCCCGGACCTGCTGGGTCAGAAAGTAATAGAACACCCCGGAGGCAAAGAACACCGCCCCGCCGGAGGCATCGATTTTGCCAAACCATGCGGTGTCTTTCAAGTCGCAGGGGATATTATGTTCTCGATCCCCGGCGGGCAGTAGCTGCTGCCGCAAGGCAATCACATCCGGGAAGTCCAGATTGTAGATCTTGCATTTACCGTTGTCGCAGGTTCTGCCGGTGTTGTCCAGCCCACAGCCCAGATTGACCACCGCCGCATTGGGGTGGCCTTTCAGGTAATCCCGCACCTCGAAAGCAAGATCGTCCTGTCGCATGGCCACCTCCAGCGCACCAAAACGCTGCATCAGGCTGCGGGAGTTTTTCTCTGCCTCTGAAAAGTCGTAGTCAATCTGGTCGAGCAGACGAACCGCTGTTTCATCCCTGTAAAGGTTCGGGTACAGCTCCGTACACAGCTTTCGGGAATACAGTGGGAGGATCAGTGTCTCCTGCACGGTGTTTTTCTCAATTTTACATTTCATAGGTTTCTTCCTCAGTGAATAAAAACTGTCATAATTGCCGCCAGCACAGCCGCTATGACCGTCATGCCTATCGCCATGTGCAGGATGGATGCAAAAATGCCCGTGCTTGATGCCCTTACTTCCGCGCCGTGACGCAGAGCCACCTTTTCTTTTTGCGTATCTGCACCTCGTGAAAACCAGCCTGATCCAGACACGCCTAAAATTAAATATCAATGTAGATAGTCATCCCGCCGATGATCTGCGTCCACCTCTCGTCCTTGTCCGTATCGCCATTGCTCGCGTTGCAGATAAGAATTGTTCCGCCTGGCTTCAGCGTCCGCCAGACCTCGCGGAAGCATCGGGGCAAATCAGGCCAAAAATCGACGGTCTCAAAGGCCGTGGCAACATCGAAGCAGCTATCCTCAAACGCCATATCCGCCACACTGCCTTGCAGAAC
>RPYR01000122.1 GCA_008671285.1 Collinsella aerofaciens
AAAAGGGTGAGGGCGTGCGTTGGTCTATCATATGATGCCAATACGAGCGATTTGGAGCAATCTTGTTTATATACTTTCTTGTCGATAAATGGGGAAATCTCGTCGCCGTCGATCTGCTTCCCTACATCGTTGCAGCCGTTGTCTCGATTGTTCTCATCTGCTGCGTCGTCTCTCTGGTGCGAAGAGTCCTGGCGAATCCCTTTCACTACCCATACTTCGTCGAGCGGTTCGATGTCTCCGGCAGGCGCAACGTGAAGATCGACGACCTGATAGATCGCTTTATGCTCGAGCCCGCCAACTGGGAAAAGATAGTCGCGGAGCGCTCCTACATCCAGGAGTGGAAGGCACAGCAGGAGGAATACCTGAAGACCTGCAGCCTGCGGAAGCGCCGGGAGCGGCAATACGCCGAGACACTCGACGACGCGCACGCGTTCCAGTTTGTCACGTGCCGTGAGCAGACACGCTACAGGCAGAGGAACTACGTGAAGACGTCCTACAAGGTGTCCGTGGACGATAGCGTGATGGCCGTGAGCTGGGACTGGGTTGTGAACAGGCGAAACCGCCTCGCCGCCATTAACGACGAAGCGACGCTCAGGGATTACCATGCTCGCAACCAGCGGAAGCTGATGACTAAACAGCTGCGCGAGCAGATAGCGCGAAGGGACAACTACACCTGCCAGATGTGCGGGAAGTACATGCCCGATGGTGTTGGATTGCACATCGACCATATCGTGCCGGTCGCTAGGGGCGGTAAGACCGTGCCGTCTAATCTGCAGGTGCTCTGCTCGAAGTGCAACGGGCAGAAGGGCGCGAGGTAGCCGCTTGCTCGCTATTCTTCGAAGAAGTCCGTGTCCACGGCCTTGATTTCGTAAACCTGCCTTGTGCTCACGCCGACACCGTAGTCGATCATGAGGCCGGCGAGCGCGGGGCCGTCGACGAGCACGACCGTCTGGCCGAGTAGACCTTCTGCATAGCGTCGTGCCTCCTTCGAGAACCGGGCAGTTGTGATAACCATCCGTCCCGCGGCGACACGCTATCGGGCGATGTTCATCAACCCCAATATGCAACGTCGCTATCCGCGAATCATGAATCCCCTTCAGCTGTTACTTCACCTTCCATGCGGCGGGCCAGTCGGCAGGCTGGGCCTTCTCGTTCAGGGCTGGCAACTCGTTAACGATAGCGATGGTCTCCATCGACACGGTCACGACGCGCTCGACCAGGTCGACGATATAGCGCGGGTCGTCGCTGTAGTCGTTGGGGTCGTTGACGATGCCCGACGCCTTGTCCTTGCGGACCTGATAGCGATCCATGAGCCAGCCGATGGCCGAGCGCCCATTAACGACGTACTCGTATGCCCCAAGCGGGATACCGCGCAGCGTCATGTTCTCGGCGACCTTGAGGACGGTCATGTCCTGGCCCTTGGGATGCCCCTCGTCCTTCTTGCACTTGCCGAATGCCATCTTGACCGTACGGCCAGGGTTCACCGAGTCACCGTCCTCGACAATCGATGCCCATGGGTCAATTTCCTCGTAATCGAGATGAAGATGGGCGAGTTTTCGTCCCGCCTCCGAAAACCTGGCAAAGTCCGCAGCGAGCGGGATGCGCGGCAGCTCTTTCTTGAGATTCGACTCGAAGCGTTTGCGATACTCAGGAGAGTGCAGGATGCCGTAGACGTAATAAAAGATATCGGTCTTGGTGAGCTCGATGCCTCCGTCCTTCTTGTAGCGGTTCGGAAACGCGTGCGGATAAGCATCACGGAAAACCTTAAGGGTTTCATCAGTGATGGCATCGTGGCGCGCATAGGACCGTTCGACACAAGGCGCCTCATTACCATAAAGAGACGTCTGGTCACCAGAAGCAGCACGGCCATTTCCGCTGAAGAGATTCATCCCAACTTGCTTTTCTTCATACCAGAACAGAGGGAAACACTGATTTCCGCCATGAGCGGTCAGACTGGGAATCGAATCATAAATCAATGCGTAAAACGGCACCGCTTCATTTCCTTGAACCGTAATGACCAAATTATCCAAGCAACGGAAGGAGTCCTGCTGGTAGGTCATTTCGTTCATCACACGGTCGTAGTAAACCCATTGCTTACAGAACGGCCTATACGACCCCATTACGACCTCGTCACAGTTATAGACCAGCCGCTCTCCCTTCCTAGCAGCATCCTCCATACGCCGCGTCCAGCTGAAGCGGGTCGGATCATATTCAATTGCGCGCCCTTCGCCCTTCGCGGTTTGAATCTCAGCGTCCATGTTCGATAGCAGGCGCTCCATTTGTTCCTGCACTTTCGAACGAGAAAATCCCCACGCCCAAGGGTCGCGCTGCGTTTTAAGGCCCGCAGACCAGATGGTAAATAGACCGTAGGGGGGCTTCCTCTTCGTTACTCCCAGCGGTGCGAATTCATAAAACGAATCGTCTCGCTGATTCAGCCAGTCACCGTATCTGTCAGGCCTGATAATCGACCATTCCATGTCGCCATTGACCGCAAAATCGCGAATCAGATTCAACTTGTCCTCGCGGCTTAGATAGTCGCCAATATCGTGGTAGTGGATAACGCCACGCTCTTTAGAATCTGGATTCTTGACCAGCATGGTTATAGCGACACCGATTTTCGCGCCAGCATCAAACACCTTGCCACCCTCGCGCTTCCAATCTGAAGTGTTCTGGTTCCCCTTAAGGTTGAAGACATAGATGCTATTAAACTCCTCGACGAGCGAGCGACGAAACCCGTTGGACGAGGACCCGTCGACCCAGCCCCCGTTGCTAACGAAACAGACGATGCCCTTATCCTTGATTCGGTCACTCGCCCACCTGAACGCTCGGATGTAAGAATCGTACAGGGAGTTTTTATTGGTCGCAGTTGTCTTCGCAACGTACGTCTGCGCGATGCGACTGTCGAGCGTCGGATACTTCTCGTTCTGGTTGTTGTCGTTGGCGCTCGTCTGGCCCACCGAGTATGGGGGGTTGCCCACAATCACCCGGATCGGGAGCGCGTTCTGGATGCGCACGCGGTCCGTGTTGTCGTAGAACACCTCATCGTCGAGCGTGTTCGACTCCTCGGTCATCTGGAACGTGTCGGTGAGCACCGCGCCCTCGAATGGCTGATAGCCGCCGCCCATGCGGGCATGGTAGGCGTACTCGATATTCACCGTCATGATGTAGTACGCGAGCAGCAGGATCTCGTTGGAGTGGATCTCGCGGGTGTACTTGCGCTTGAGCTTCTCGTCGGGGATGAGGTCGCTCTCGATGAGGTGCGCCATGAACGAGCCCGTGCCCGCGAAGGGGTCCAGGATATGCACGCGGTCGTCGGCAAGCGACTGGCCGAACTCGCGCTTGAGAACGCGGTCGGTCTCGCGGAGGATGTAGTCGATGATCTCGGTCGGGGTGTAGACGACGCCCATCTTGTCCGAGGTCGCCTTGAACGCGACCTTGAAGAACTTCTCGTAGAGGTCGCGGATGAGCTGCTGGCGCGCCGCATCCGACTGGATGGCGGCAGCGCGGCGGCGCACGCTCGCATACACGTCGTCGAGGACCTCGGAATCCGATGCCTCCTCGATCTTATGCTCTTCGAGTGCGCCCAGGAAACGTTCGATGGCAACGGACACCGGGTTCGATTTCGCGAACTCAAAGTCCCCGAATAGGGCGTCGAACACCGGGACGGTGATGATGTGCTGGGCAATCATCTCGACCGCGTCCTGTTCGGTGATACTGGGGTTGAGGGAATCCTGGAGGCCGTGAAGGAACGTCTTGAAGCTGCCGGACACCTCGTCGTTCTCACGAACAAGTTTGCCGATGCGCTCGATGTGGCGCTGGGCGATCTTCGCCACGTCCTCGGCCCACTCGTCCCAGTAGATGCGCGTGCCGCACTTCTTGACCAGTGTAGTCTTGACGGCCTTCTCCCAGCGCTCGACCGGGAAGAACGTAAGCCTCATCTGCACGCCCTGCGTGATCTCCGCCGCCTTCTGGCTCTCCTCCTCCTGCTTGAGCTTGAGGTCGCCGGCATCCCACCCCTTCTGGTTGGCAGATCCGGCAACCTTGTTCTTCTCGGCCTCCTGCTGGAGGGCGAGCGCGTTGACCTTTGCCTCGATTCGCTCGTCGTGCGAGCGGAGGGCCTGGAGGATGCTCCAGACGTTCGCGAACACCTTGCTGTCGTCGAGCGCCTCCTCCGGCGTCATGCCGGCGGGAACGAAAATGGGCAGGATGATGTAGCCGAAGTCCTTGCCCTCGGCGCGCCTCATGACGCGGCCGACGGCCTGGACGACGTCCACGGTCGAGTTCTTGGCATTGAAGAAGATGACGGCGTCGAGGTTGGGCACGTCGATGCCCTCGGCGAGGCAGCGCGCGTTGGTGAGGATGCGGCACTCGTCCTCAGCGACGTCCCCTCCGAGCCAGGTGATGTTTCTCGTGCGCTGGTCGGACGGCATGTTGCCGTCGACATGGCGCAGCTCGCACTTGAGCGGGAGCTCCTCGTGCTCGTCTTCGGCAAACTTCTCGACGATTTGCGAGAAGGCCTCCGTGATGGTCTTCGATGCATTGATGGTCGAGCAGAAGCCGACGGCGCGGTGTAGCGGCTTGCAATCGGTCACCATGGTCTCGACGTCATCGACGACGAGCATGCCACCGAGGCCGGTCGCGTCGTCGGGCGCACCCTCGCCGTGATCGACGAGGCCCTTCCAGCAGCCGATAATCTTGCCGATGTCCGAGGGCTCGAGGCTCATTGCGTTGACGCCCTGGTCGCTCTCCAGGGAGGGCAGGCGGTCCCCGATGGCATCCTCCTGGACGGTGAGGACGACGACCTTGTAGTCGGTGAGCAGCTTCTGCTCCACGGCCTCGCCGAACTTGATCTGGTAGGCGGTGGGGCCGTAGATGGACTCGTCGTCCATGGAGGCGATGGTGTAGTCCTCCTCGGCGCCTTTGCGCTTGGCGGTCTCGCCGTAAATGCGCGGGGTCGCCGTCATGTACAGGCGCTTCTTGGCGGCAACGTTCTCGTTGAAGTGGATCTTCATGAAGGCTGAAGCCTCCGTCTTGGAGACGCCGGGGAGTGCGTTGCCGGTCGTGCGGTGGGCCTCGTCGCACACGACGGCATCGAACTCGGGCATGCCGAGCGCCTGCGCGTCATGGATGACGCCGATAGATTGGTAGGTCGAGAAGATGACGACCAGCCCGTCGGGGTTTGAGTGCCTGCAACGCCTGAACGAGCGGTACAGGCTCTCGGGATTCGTCGTCGCGGGATACTCGAATGAATCGAGCGTCATCGGGATGACGTCGTCCTTGCGCGACGCCTTCGAGTCCGAGCAGACGACGAGCGAGGACATGGGCACGCGGCTCTGGCCCATCCACTCACGCATGGACTGTCCGACAAGAGAGATCGACGGCGCGCAGAAGAGGATTGTGCCGGCGGCGGAGCCGATCCAGTCCTCGACGAGGCGAAGGGACATGAGAGTCTTTCCCGTGCCGCATGCCATGATCGCCTTGCAGCGGTCAAACTCCGCCCACTTCTCCTCGATTGCCGCGACCGCGCGCTCCTGATGAGGGCGGAGGTCGTAGGTCACCCGCTCGCCGGCGGGAACACCTTCGATAAACGGGGCCCAGTCGATATTGGAGGCCGCCATCTTGGCGGTATCGATGTACATGGATCCGCTGGCGTCGATTTGCTTCTGGAGGTTCTTTCCCGGACCCTTCGCCGTCGTCATGACCATCAGGGAGTCGACGCCGTCGATAAATGCCGCATGGGCGAAGAACGAGTCGCAGATGCCCTTGGGAAGGTCCTTCTCGCCGTCATAGCACTTGCATTGGATCGCCCACCATTCCCCCACCTCGGCGGTCTGGGCCATGAGGTCGATTCCGTTGTCTTGGGTGTCGTGGACGGGACAATCATCCCATTCGAGTGCCTGGGCTATCGTCCCGACACGGGAGAAGAACAGCGCGTAGAAAGGGTCGTTCTTGAGATAGTAGACGCAGGCCGCCTCGTACTTGTCACCCTTCTCCTTGGTCGTTGCCGACCCGTTGACGATAGGGTCAAGGGCATCGTAGACGGTCTTCATATAGCGACTCCTTCGTTACAGCTCAGATGTCATCATTTTAGATAAAGTCATTTATCGGTTAATGCTCATTTGAAGGCGAATCGGCGAAGAGAAATACAGTATTAGCAACCTCTCATCAAAAAGCCCGGCATAGCCGGGCTCAACTATATTCGAATGTCGATGATGATCATTACGCAGTCGTGCAAACCGTTTTCTTTAAACAGTCAAACAGCTTGTCGACTTCTTCCGCTTTAGCGCCGAGACGCAGATAGTAGCTACGCAGCTCCTTTCCTGAATAAATCGACGACAGAATGGTCGCAAGTTTATTTAGACGACGCTCGTCGAGAAGCTCGTACAGCATGCTGACTTCTGTCTTGTCCCTCGAATAGCCCAGATACGACACTAGCAGGTTCTGAACCGAGCGATACTTATCCAAAGTCCTGTCTTTGTTGTTCGAGCCGTACAAATCAGCGCTATTCCAGGCTGACACCATTTGTTTCGCCGAAGCGAACTCGAACTCAGATCCCGTTGCAATCGCCTTCAACGTCGCTTCAACTGCAGCTTCATCTTGATCCTTGCCGGTAACCCAGAGCCATTTCCCCTTCACGAACCAATCGTCAACAATTGCTTCTTGGTTCCTCGCTATCTTCTCAAGTCTTTTAGAGCTCTCCTCTTCAATCAGTTTCGGAGTATTCCTCACCCCCACACCCCGTCCCTCATTCCTCGAGCCCTCTTTCTTGCAGAGCAACAACCACTCTTCAGGGGTGACAGTCGTCTTGATATGGATGATGGGGGTGGGGGCATTGGCACCGTTCATAGAGTCCATCTTGGTCGTTAAGCCAGCATTTTCGACAAGCGCAGCACCGTTGGCGGTACGCTCGGCAGCGCCACACGCGTCAGTGACGTGCGCGGCGACGCCGCGCGTACCGCCAACGGGCAGCGCGGCGTCGAGGCATGCGGCGACCGGCTTAGCAGGCATGGTTGCTGCTCTCCAGAGATGCCAGGTACTCAACCAGGTCGGCCTTATCGACACGCCAGGCTCGACCAATCTTGACCCCGCCAGCGGCTTTAAGAACCTCAATCGCCGTCGTCTTACAGACATGGAGAAGTACTGCGATGTCGCGAGCAGTTACGTAAGCGTGCGGGATTTTACCCAACGCGCGGCACCACTCCTTGCGCTTCACCACACCCATTTGATTTGCATTCATATCGTCCATTTGAACTCCCTTCGTTTATATCGAATGCAATTTATAAACTAGGCTTTACCTCGGCGGATGTCATATATAAGATGTGAATAGAACGGTATTGAATTATTTTCGGATAGTAAGGAGAGAACGATGAACTGCCCCGCAATCAAAGTACCGGCATCTATGCCGACGGAAATCATGCCTTGGACGCTTCCCTCGTGCCGGGAAAAAAATGCTGAAATCTTCGGAATAGAACGAATCGCGCTTATCTGCAAGCCCCATTCGATTGCCTACGGCATCCCTTCGGGCTTCTCAACCGGAACCCTTTTGGACGTAGATCTGAATGATCCAAAGAAAATCATTCAGTTTGTTGAGAGGTATGGACTTCCAACCACTCCATATGCGAACCAATCTGAACGCGTTGAAAAACGTTTCATCTCAAACGACGTCTTCTCCGATAAGCCGGAGCAGGATGGTCTAGATATTTGGTATGACGCATTGAATGCATCAGAAAGAAGCGCTGAAATCAGCTCGAATCGTGATTGCGCCCTATTTAATAGCTTCAAGGATAAGGGCCGCTCACAGGGAACCGAGGTCGCCAACTTAACCGAGGGCATCAGGTATAAGAAGGAACAGGTCATTTTGCTGGACGATCTCGTTACAACGATGGCATTCATGCAATTAGCCACGCTTCTATTTACAGGCAAAGCAGCTTACGGTGACCGTGCATACGACTACGTCTTGCATCAGGTATGCATCTCTCAGAACAAAGATATTTTTGAAAATAGATTTTCGCAGTTGCGTTGGGCACTTCAAATGATCGATGCCTCCGAGCCACAGCTAGCAGTAGCTAAACCCGGCACATTTGAAATGGAGGAGGGGACTAAGATCTGGGTGAGCGATCAATTCGAGTCGATAGAGATAGCCCTTGCAACATTCATTGATCTCGCCATCAACCCTTATCCTGAACCCCATGCCTTCATTCAAGAGCAGACTTTGCGTCGAATGGTCAACCGGAATTTAAACGATCAAAATCTAATTTACGGAAGCTTGACAAGAGCCTGGGCGATACAGCTACTTGAAACCCTTGAGAGCCATTTCTCCTGGAACACTTGTCGCGTATGCGGGCGACCGTACAAGATTCGTCAGCAGACAATGAAGGCTTACGTCAAACAGGAGGATGCAAACGAAGATCGGTTCAAAGATCGAAACAATGCGCGCGATAAAAATGGCTATTGCTGTAAAGCGCACGAGCAGCGCGTCCGACGTAAAAAAGACAAGAGGATCAGCAACGATCAACTGGATAAAGCCGCTCGCAAAATGGACGAACATGGCCGGTAAAATGACGGAACTATGAATTTCAATAATTCAATTTAGAGGCTAAAACCCGTTTTATTGCACACGCCATTGCACAGTCCATTGCACACAACAGCCCAAAACAAGAACGCAGGTCAGAGAAAATAACCTCTGACCTGCGTTTTTGTTAATGGAGCCAGTGACAGGAATCGAACCTGCAACCCACTGATTACAAATCAGTTGCGCTACCGTTGCGCCACACTGGCACACTTGGCGCTTTCACGCGAAGCGAGTTAAGAATAAAGGAATTGCGGACGGGGCGCAACAGGCCGCACGGCGTTATACAAATATGCAAAATCCAGCAACAACGCGTACCAGGCCCGTTCATTTCTGTCAGTGCGCCCTCAATCTTAAAACCATTCGCCAGAACGAATAGTTTTAATTACAATTGCTATATATAAAACTATTCGTTCTGGCGAAGGGTTTCGCGATGCTTACTACCAAAGCAACCGCCGAGCTGCTCGGCATCACTCCGCGCAGGGTGCAGGAGCTCATAAAAAACGGAGCACTTGAGGCCCGCAAGGCTTCTGGTGTATGGCTCATCGACAAAGACAGCGTCGACACGCGACTCCGCTCTGTGACCAAAACGGGGGGACGTCCCCGCCGCGGCCACGGTAAGAGCGAGATCGCGTTCACCCTCATGAACCGCACGTACGAAGTCGCTCAGCTGGTCTACAGTACATCGCGAAAAGACTTTACCCACATCGGTGCCGACATCGATTACGCCCACGCCCCTATTGGAGTATTTGGCCCTAATAGCCCCATATCGCTAGACTCCTTCCGCATCTGGTGGCGCGGCCGCGGTATCCCGCTCGCACGCATTGGGCTAGCCTCCCTGCTTGCAGAAGCCGCAGTCGATGTTCCCGATGAACTCGTCCAGCGAAATCTCGGCCTCTCCTTATCCGACCAGTATTGGATTAGGCCCCAAGGTTCCGGTCTCACCTGGGAGGATATCAACTTCTTCAATAACGCCTTTGATGACGTCTCGCTGTCCATTGCACCCTTTGCCCCAGAGGGAAAAGCGGCTGCCGCAAAGCCCGATAACACCTCGGACGGCAATCTTCAAAAGTACTGGACGTGCGAGGGCGAACGTCGAATTCTGCATAAGGCAGGAGCGCACCTGGACCAGGAACCTTATAACGAGCTGGTGGCGACCGCGCTCCACCGTCGCATCCTAAACGCCTGCGATTATGTGCCTTACTCGCTCGAGGGCACGGGCACTTCCGCCCTGAGCACATGCGATGTCTTCTTAACTGATGAAGAAGAGTATGTCCCTGCGTTCTATGTAAACCAGCACGCAAACGCAGATGAACGGCTAACCGACTACGAGCGATATGTAGCAACCTGCGAGGCGCTCGGGGTGACAGGCGTCAAGGATGCCCTTGACCGCATGATCGTATGTGACGACATCATTGCCAACTACGATCGTCATTGGCGCAACTTCGGCCTCGTGCGAAACGTAAACACGCAAGCTTGCAGACCTGCCCCCATCTTCGATTCGGGCTCATCGCTCTGGTGCAACATATCACTAGAGGAGCTTAGGGCGGGAGAGCACAGTTTTACCAGCGCACAATTTCATTCAAGCCCCGCCAAACAAATGTTGCTCGTCGAGGACATGGGCTGGTTTGACTGCGACAAACTCGAAGGCTTCGTTGACGAGGCAATCGAGATTCTTTCCAGAAACGACGCGCTCACGGCAAGGCTGCCATATCTAAAAGAGGCGCTAACGTGGTGCCTCGAAAGAATGATCGACATCGCTGAATGGAGTTAGCGAGGCAGCATTGCCCCGCCAACTTCCCTACCTCCCGCGCAGGGCCTTGAGCTTGGCCAGGGCATCGGGGCTCAGGCGACTGCCCAGAGTCATCTTGATTTGTGGAGCTTCCTCGGCCTCGTGCACGTCGTTGTCGATCTGTTTGATCTCGTCCACCAGCATACGGCTCGAGATGCGCGTAACGCCCTTGCCCATGACGACGGCCTGGATCGTGCCGTCGCTCGACACTACAGAACACGCGCGGCCTTCCTCGCGCGCCTCGATGCAGAGCTTCTGCACCACGGTATCGGCCGAAACACCCGTCGGCGAAAACTCAATGCGCACACCGCGGGCCGGGAGGTTGGGGCGCTCGCTGGAGATATTGCCCGCGCCGTCAAATACGATCACGGCCTCGTAGCGGCCCTGGGCAAACGCAGCTACGTCATTAATGAGCGCCGTGCGCGCCATATCGTGAACGTCGCTGGAATACGGATCGTCGGAATGGTCGTACACGAGCTTTTCGTAGCGCGGCGTGCAGTGGAGCACGTTGTAACCGTCGCCCACCAGCAGCTCGGGCTTGGTGGAGGGCACCGTCGAGACTGGTGCGGCGATAGCCCGCGCAAACGCATTGCCGCCCACGCCATAGGGCGCGGCCGAAACAATCGGCTTGGCCGAGCCCGCGCCAAAGCGCTTGGCCTTGGACTTGGCACGGTTCTTTTTGGACATGCGCTACTCCTCCCCCATAAGCTCGCCGGCGTTGCGGCGCAGCCACTCAAAGCACAGCGCCGTGGTCGCCTGGGCAACATTGAGGCTCTCGGTCATCCCGCGCTGGGGAAGCTTGGTCAAAAAGTCGCATTTCTCGAGCACCAGACGCGAGATGCCGTCGCCCTCGGAGCCCATGACGAGCGCCACGCGGCCCTCGAAAGGAGCATCCCAGCAACTGCCTTCGGCGTGCTCGGAAGCA
>RPYR01000140.1 GCA_008671285.1 Collinsella aerofaciens
CGGATATGAGACTGAGCCGAAGGCGTCGACGACATGCCGGGGGCGGACCGGGACGGGTTAACGGCAGGCCCCGCCGACCGATTGCAAGCGGTCGGCGGGGCCATTGTGGCTCTTGACAGCGGATTGGGTCATATGAGCGAAAACGTTCCTAAGCGAGCAAGGTGGCGTGAAAGAGGAGGGCATAGGCCTTGTGGCCATGCACGACGATTGAACGCCAGATTGCCGCTTAGGAGCGTTTGCAGCGTCGAGCAGTTACGGCGTTTGGCAAAACGCCGTAACTTAATAAGTTTGGTACCTTGACATTCATTTCTCATGCTCCTAGATTGGTTAGGCACAAAACAATTCCACTACCTAACTAAAGAAAGGAGCAACACTAATTCATGTGCGATGAACCTCTTAACCTTTGTTCGCACGAGCCCGGCGGCGACCCGTCACAGCCGGCGGATGCACCCGAAGCGGTTAGCTCAGAAGACAAGCTTGCCAAGCGCATCCTCAATGGCCTGGGCTTTTGCGGCCATTACATGCATTTTCATGGCGGAGGCGTGTCCGGCAAGGCGCCCATCATCTGCCTGCTGGCCAAGCAACCCGGCGGCGAGATGTCGCAGCAGGAACTCGGCATGCACTTTGACCTCAAGCCGGGGTCGCTTTCCGAGATCCTGTCCAAACTCGAGCTCAACGGCCTCATCGAGCGCAGCCGTAACCCCAAGGATCGACGGCAGCTCACCATTCGCCTGACCGAAACCGGCCGGGAAAACGCCCGCATCGACCAGGCAGCCCGCATTCGCTTTAGAGAGCAGGCCTTTGGTGCCCTCACCCACGACGAGCGCGAGCAGCTCGCCGAAATGCTCGAGAAAATCCGTGTAACCTGGGAGGAACTGGATGATTAAAACCCTCATGGGCAGCATCCGCGACTATATAAAAGTCACCGTTGCCACGCCGTTGCTCGTGCTTGGCGAGGTGCTCTGCGAGATGCTGATTCCATTTATCACCGCCAACCTGATCGACGCCATCAAAGATGGCACCACCGTAGCCGAGATGCTTCCCACCGCGGGCTTTTTGGTGCTCATCGCGCTGACGTCGCTTGCTTTTGGCGCCGCTGCCGGCGTCACCTGCAGCCATGCGAGTTGCGGCTTCGCTAAGAACCTGCGTCACGACCTGTTCTACAAGATCCAGACGTTCAGCTTTGCCAACATCGATGAGTTCTCGAGCTCCTCGCTCGTCACGCGCCTGACCACCGATATCAACAACGTGCAGCAGGCCTTTATGATGATCATCCGTATCGCCGTGCGCGCGCCGCTGGTATTGATCTTCGCCTTTACCATGGCATTTATCATGGGCGGCAGCGTCGCCATGGTCTACCTGGTCATCATTCCGCTGCTGGGCTTTGGGCTGTTCTTTATCATCTTTAAGGTGCGTCCCATCTTCTCGCGCGTGTTCCACAAGTACGACGCCCTTAACGAGTCCGTCGAGGAAAACGTCACCGGCATGCGCGTGGTCAAGAGCTACGTGCGCGAAGACTTTGAGAAGGAGAAGTTCGCGACCGCCGCACGCGACGTCCAGATGGACTTCACCCGCGCCGAGAAGCTGCTTGCCTTTAACAACCCCATGATGAACATCTGCGTCAACGGCGCGTTTGTCGTCATCATCTACCTGGGCTCCAAGCTCATCATCACGAGCCAGGGCACGCTGTTCGACGTGGGCCAGCTCTCCTCGATCTTTACCTATGGCTTCGCGATCCTCATGAGCCTGATGCAGCTGTCGATGATCTTTGTCATGGTGACCATGGCCGACGAATCGGCGCACCGCATCACCGAGGTGCTGGCCGCCGAGCCCACGATCGCCGATCCCGCCGAGCCCGTGCTCGAGGTCGCCGATGGCTCCATCGACTTTGACCACGTGAGCTTTAAGTATTCCGCGCATGCGAAGCGCCAGGCGCTCGACGATATCGACCTGCACATTAAGAGCGGCGAGACCATCGGCATCATCGGCGGCACCGGCTCGGCCAAGTCCACGCTCGTAAACCTCATCGCCCGCCTGTACGACGCCACCGAGGGTACCGTGCGCGTGGGCGGCGTGGATGTACGCGACTACGACTTGGACGCCCTGCGCCACCAGGTGGCCATGGTGCTGCAGAAAAACGTGCTGTTTAGCGGCACGATTGCCGAGAACCTGCGTTGGGGCGACCCGAACGCCACCGACGAAGAGGTCCGCGAGGCCGCGCATCTGGCCTGCGCCGACGAGTTTGTCGACGGCTTCCCCAAGGGCTATGACACCTGGATCGAACAGGGCGGCTCCAATGTTTCCGGCGGTCAGAAGCAGCGCCTGTGCATTGCGCGTGCCCTGCTGCGTCGCCCCAAGATCTTGATCCTGGACGACTCCACGAGCGCCGTCGACACCAAGACCGACGCCAAGATTCGCGCAGGGCTGGCAAGCTATCTGCCCAACACGACCAAGCTCATCATCGCCCAGCGCATTAGCTCCGTGCAGGACGCAGACCGCATCATCGTCATGGAGGGCGGCCGCATCGCGCAGATCGGTAACCACGACGAGCTGCTTAAGACGAGCGAGATCTACCGCGAGACCTTTACCTCGCAGAACAAGATGTCTGCCGAGGGCGAAGAGGCCGTCGAGGCCGACACCGAGGCATCCGTAACGCAAGATC
>RPYR01000075.1 GCA_008671285.1 Collinsella aerofaciens
TCATGGGAAGGCTCGAGGCCTACCTCGTGTACTATCGTGAGGAGCGGATCAAGAAGTCCCTCGGGTGGCTGAGCCCGATGGAGTACCGCAGGAAGCTTGGATACGCCTAGGCGCGGTCCAAGAAATCGTCCGCACCCCCAACAGTCCGTATTTCACCGCAACTTATGAGGGCGCGCTGGAATGCTAAGGAATGTCCCAAAGTGCCGGCATAAAAGGAACGTCCCTAACTGCCGGGCTTGGGATACCATGGTGGCAGCCTAGCGAAAGGATGTTTCATGGCACATGTCGATGACCAGCGTGTGGCGCGCGTGCTCGATGCACTCGAGGCTCAGAACCCCTGCGCGCAGCTGCTTGTGAATGACCCGTGGTCGATCTACTATCTGACCGGCTTTTATGCCGATATGTTCGAGCGTTTTTGCGGCGTGCTCCTCGCACGCGGTGCCGAGCCGGTGATCTTGGTAAACGCCCTGCATCAGCTGCCCGAGTACGACAATGCCCGCGTGGCCTACCACACCGATACCGACGTCGTGACCGACGCCATCGCTCGCGAGGTCAATCCGACCAAACCGCTCGGCATCGACACCGTCATGCGCTCCGGCTTTTTGATGCCGCTCATGGAGCGCCACGCCGCCAGCGAGTTTTTTCTAGGCGACTTTGCCGTCACCGCCGCACGCACCCACAAGGACGAAGCCGAGCAGGAGCTCATGCGCGTGTCCTCGGCCGCCAACGACGCCGTGATG
Organism: Collinsella aerofaciens; assembly: GCA_008671285.1. The sequence continues at coordinate 741 of RPYR01000075.1, forward strand.
GCCGACGCCATCAAGCTCGTTCACGAGGGCGTGACGGAGCGCGAAATTGCCGACCAGATGCTCGGCCTGTACCGCAAGCACAACTGCGAGGGCTTTAGCTTTCCGCCCATCGTAAGCTTTGGTGCCAACGGCGGCGACCCGCACCACGAGCCCGACGATACGGTACTCAAGCGCGGCGACGTGGTGCTGTTCGACATTGGCGGACGTTACCGCAACTACTGCTCGGACATGACACGCACATTCTTTTGGGGCGAGCCGGACGAGGAAACCGCACGCATCTACGAGATCGTGCGCCGCGCCAACGAGGCCGCCGAGGCGCTCATCGCACCGGGCGCGCGCATGTGCGACCTGGACCGCGCCGCGCGCGACGTGATTGAGGATGCGGGCTACGGCAAATACTTTACGCATCGCCTGGGCCACTCGATCGGCCTGCAAGACCACGAGCCGGGCGACGTCTCGCTCGTCAACGAGCAGGTCGTCGAGCCAGGCATGACGTTCTCCATCGAGCCGGGAATCTACCTCCCCGGCCGTACCGGTGTCCGCATCGAGGACCTGGCCCTGGTGACCGAGAGCGGCGTCGAGATTCTCAACGCCTACCCCCACGACCCAGTCCGCCTAGACTAGCCAATGCGACAAAGGGACAGTCCCTTTGTCGCATCTCACAAACGCCGCGTCACGAAAACGGCCTATCTACTACGTTTAACCCGCATGGGTCGACCATGCGGGTCTTTTTTGAAAATCGACAAGTCGTCTACCTGCGGTTTTGGTTTTACGATTTTTCGTGTGGTCGAGGGTAGTCGCCAAAACGTAGTAGATAGGCCCATTTCGTGGCAAGCGAGCCAACTCGGGACACAGGGCAGCCAAAGCCCCGTCCCAAATTGACTGCTTTTGAGTTGCGGTGATATACGGACTGTTTGAGGCTTCTGGCTTGTAAAACAGTCCGTATTTCACCGCAACTGATGAGGGAATGGGTTAGCGCAGCAGGCCGGCTACTTCGCCGGCTAGGGTGATAGTGCCGGCTGCTACGAAGGACTCGCCAGCGGCATCGAAGGCAGCGAGGGCCTCGGACACGCTCGGGTATACGCCCGCGAGCTTATCGGCATCAACGAGGGCGGCGAGTTCCTCTGCCGGCAGGGCGCGATCGGAATCGGTCTGGGTCACGACCACGCGGGGGAACGCCGGAACCAAAACGTCAACGATACCCGCCACGTCCTTATCGGCCAGCGCGGCACACAGCAGCGTGGGGCGGTTCTCCACGCACGGATCGATCTCGTCCAGAGCGCTCACAAAGTTCTCGCAGCTCTGAGGGTTATGGCAGGCGTCGATCAGCTTGAGCGGATCAGTTCCCAGTACATCAAAGCGGCCCGGCGTGGGGCAGCCCATAAGCGACGCATCCAACGCATCGTGATCGAGCTCGCGACCCAGATACCCCTCGCACAGCATAATCGCGCACGCGGCATTCTGCGGCTGATACGCCGGCTTGACCATACTCGACGTATAGATCGCGCGCGGCGTGGTGCAGCTGAACTCCACCGTATCGCCCACATGCGCCGGCACCTTAGTCGTAGCGTGACTTACCACGAGCGGCACGATGCCGCACTCGCGGCAGCGGGCATCCATCACGCGCTGAACGCTCGCATCGTGCGTACCCTCGCCCAGCACAACCAAGCGTCCGGGCTTGATGACCGCGGCCTTCTCCCCCGCAATGGCCTCAAGCGTGTCGCCCAAAATACGTGTATGGTCGAGGCCGATACCCGTAATAGCAACGGCGACGGGATCGGTCGCGCTCGTGGCGTCCCAACGGCCGCCCATGCCAACCTCGAGCACGGCAACGTCCACCGCAGCCTCGGCAAACACCACCAATGCGGCAGCCGTCAGCAGATCAAACGGCGTGATGGTATAGGCGCGCTCCCCCGCCGCCACACGACGAGCATTCACGCGATGCCCCGCCTCGACGGCGGCAGAAACGCCACGAGCAAAGGCCTCATCGCTCACAACGCGCCCATCGACCTCCATGCGCTCGGGATAGCGCACCAACTGCGGCGACGTATACAGCGCAGTCTTTAGCCCCTCGCCGCGAAGGATGGCAGCCGAAAAACGCGAGGTCGAAGTCTTGCCATTGGTACCGGCAACCTGAATACAATCGAAATGCTCGTCCGGACGTCCCAGCTCATCGAGCATATCGACAACCGTCTCAAGCAGAGGACCAGCATCCCCAGAAATCCGCCCCGTATCAGCAGCCAGCCCAACAGCCTCACCAAACGAAAGCAAGTCAAACGAAAAAGGAACGACATACGACCCAGAACGCTTAGGCATAAACCAAAGTCCCCCATAACAGAAAAGAGGCCCACCAAAAAGAATGAGCCCCTCGCGTTGACAATATCAGCCTTTATCCGCTTGCAGCGAAATCAAGGCCACAACCAAGTGGCCCTAACCTACCAGTTGCAAACAACAACGTAAACGAAGTAGGAGCGGCCCGATGCTTTGCTCGCCGCAAGTTCCGCACGCAAAGAACAGCACTTAATGTGCTGTCCGTCTTGCGCAGGACTGTCCGCAGCGGAGAGCAAAGCATCGGGACGCGCCCCCAAGTTAGACCTACGAGAAGTCAGCAACCTGAGCAGTCAGCGCCGCAAGGATCTCCTTGAGCTCAGCTGCACGGTCCCTCTTCTTCTGGACCACCGCGGGCGCGGCCTTGGCCACAAAGCCCTCGTTGGCGAGCGTCTTCTCGCAGCCGGCGAGCTCCTTCTGGGCCGCGGCGATCTCCTTCTCCAGGCGTGCCTTCTCGGCCGAAAGGTCGACCTTGCCCTCGAGCACCACAAAGGCCTCGACGCCGCTGTCGACCACGGCAATGCTCGCAGCCGGCTTCTCGACGTCGGTACCCATGACCAGCGAGGCGGTGTTGGCCAGCGGCTCAATCGTGGAGCGCAGGCTCTCGAGCTTCTCGATATCCTCGGCACCGGCGCGCACGACCACGTCGAGCTCGGCCTTGGGGCTCAAGCGATAACGCGAACGCGTGGCGCGGGCGGCAGACACGACGGCGCGGCACAGCTCAAACGCGCGCTCGGCGTCCTCGTCAACATACTTGGCGTAGTCGGCGGGCTCGGGCCACTTGGCGATCATGAGCGCCTCGGCGCGGTCCACGTTGCCCTCGGCGTCCAGGTCGAGCACGCTCGCCGGCATGTTGTCCCAGATCTCCTCGGTGACAAACGGCATAAGGGGGTGCATCAGACGAATGGAGGTGTCAAGCACAAAAATCAGGTTGCGCTGCGCCTGCAGACGGCCCTCGCCCTTCAGGCGGGCCTTGGTGACCTCGACGTACCAGTCGCAGACCTCGTTCCAGAAGAACTGCTGCACACCGCGGGCCATGTCGCCAAAGGTGTAATTCTCGATGCCCTCGGTGACCATCTTGACGGCCTTTGCCAGACGGCTGAACATCCAGGCGTCGGCCGGCGTCTCCACGACGGGCTCGCCGGGCGTGTAGCCCTCCATGTTCATGAGCAGGAAGCGGCTGGCGTTCCAGATCTTGGTCACAAACGACTTGGCCTGCTCGGTACGCGGACTGTCGATAAGCTTCTTAGTCTTCTTGTCGATGTTCGCGTCGAACTTGACGTCCTGGTTGTTGGTGCACAGCGTGAGCAGGTTGTAGCGCATGGCGTCGGCGCCGTACATGCCAATGAGGTCCATGGGGTCAACGCCGTTGCCCTTGGACTTGGACATACGGCTTCCGTCCTTGGCAAGAATCGTCGGGTAGATGACGACGTCCTTAAACGGCACCTCGTCCAGGAAGTACAGCGAGCTCATGACCATGCGGGCGACCCACAGCGCGATGATGTCGCGTGCGGTGACGAGCGCCGTCGTGGGGTGATGTCCCTCGAGCAGCTCCGGCTTTTGCGGCCAGCCCTGCGTGGCGAAGGTCCACAGCTGCGAGCTGAACCAGGTGTCCAGCACGTTCTCGTCCTGGTGCACGTGATGACCGCCGCACTTGGGGCACACATCGGTGTCCTCGGTAAGGGCGTCCTCCCAGCCGCAGTCCTCGCAGTAGAACACGGGAATGCGGTGGCCCCACCACAGCTGGCGGCTGATACACCAGTCCTTGAGGTTCTCCATCCAGGTGGTGTAGGTCTGCGTCCAACGCGCGGGGTGGAAGGTGACCTTGCCGGAGTTGACGGCGTCGAGCGCCGGCCCCTTGAGCTTATCGACGGCCACGAACCACTGCTCGGACAGCCACGGCTCAAGCGCGGCGTCGCAACGGTAGCAATGCATGACGGAGTGATCGAGGTCCTCGACGTGATCGAGTAGGTCGTGCTCCTCGAACCACTTGATGACGGCCTCGCGGCACTCGTCGCGGTTCATGCCGGTGAACTCGCCGTAGCCTTCGACGACCACCGCGTGCTCGTCGAAGATGTTGATCTGCGGCAGGTCGTGGGCCTGACCCATGGCGTAGTCGTTGGGGTCGTGAGCAGGCGTGACCTTGACAAAGCCGGAGCCAAAGTTGGCGTCGACATGCCAATCCTCAAAGATGGGGATCTCGCGGTCGACGATGGGGAGCTTGACGGTCTTGCCCACGAAGGCGGCCTTCTCGGGGTCCTTCGGGGAGACGGCAACGCCCGTATCGACTAGCATGGTCTCGGGGCGCGTGGTGGCGACGACAATGTAGTCCTGGCCGTTGACCGGCTCGGTCAGCGGATAGCGCAGGTGCCACAGATGGCCCTTCTCGTCCTTATACTCGGCCTCGTCGTCCGAGATGGCGGTGGTGCAGTTGGGGCACCAGTTGACGATGCGCTTGCCACGGTAGATCAGGCCGTCGTGGTACCAGTCACAGAACACCTTGCGCACGGCCTGCGCGTAGTCCTCGTCCATGGTGAAGCGCTCGTTGTCGAAGTCGACGGAGCAGCCCATGCGCTTGATCTGCTCGACGATGATGCCGCCGTACTCGTGGGTCCAGCCCCAGCAGGCGTCGACAAACTTGTCTCGACCGATCTCCAGGCGGCTGATGCCCTCGCTCTTGAGCTTCTTGTCGACCTTGGTCTGCGTAGCGATACCGGCGTGGTCGGTGCCGAGCACCCAGCGCGTGGACTTACCGCGCATGCGAGCCATACGAATGATGGCGTCCTGGATGGAGTCGTCGGTAGCGTGGCCCATGTGGAGCTTGCCAGTCACGTTGGGAGGCGGAATGGTGACGGTGCAGTCGCCCACGCCCTCACGGCGCTTGTAATAGCCGCCGTCGAGCCACTTCTGCAGGATCGCCGGCTCGTTGGTCGACGGATCGTAGTTCTTGGGCATCTCTTCCATATATCTCTCCCTTGCCCGTCGGCGTGTCCGCCTGCTTGGTTTTCGCTCGGTCAGGTCCTGACTCGCACGAAGAGCACATTTAGTGCTCTTCGGCTCGTGCGGAATCTACGAACACCAAGCAGGCGGACACGCCTTAGGTAGCGATTACTTCAGTCTGAAGGTACTAACTTGACAATCTCACAGAATAGCACAGGCATACCTGCCAAAAAGGGACA
>RPYR01000241.1 GCA_008671285.1 Collinsella aerofaciens
AGCTTGAGATGCTCGCATTCGGTAAGCAAGGCAGCGTCTATGTTGACAACGATTACGTAGGCGTTTGCGACCTGCTCACGCGTGATGTCGTCGGAGCTCGTGTAGATAAAGTCCTCGCCCGGAGCACTCGACTCAAGAATTGCGCGATGGCGGTCGTTGACGGGCAGCAAAACCAGGATGTTCACAAGCAGTCATCTCCGCTCAGCCTGCCAAAAAGGGACAGGTTTATTTTGGCAGGTTTTATCAGGCAAAACGTTCAAATAAAACGCCGGATGCAAGACGAGCGTGCCCGTCAGCATCCGGCGCATCTGCGGCTACCAGCTCAGCAGCTCGTAGCCGTCCTCGGTCACCACGAGCTGTACCTCGCACTGAGCCGAATCGCTGCCGTCCTTGGTGCGCACGCACCAACCGTCACCCTTGCTAATCTTGATGTCGGGCGCTCCGGCGTTGACCATGGGCTCGATGGTAAAGACCATACCCGGGGCCATGATGGTGTCCACATCGGGCGCCTCGGTGGTAAAGCCTACAAACGGGTCCTCGTGGAACTCCTTGCCAATGCCGTGTCCGCCGTACTCGCGCACCACGCTAAAACCGGCGTCCTCGACCGTCTTTTGCACGGCCTCGGCCATAACGGACAGCGGAAGCCATGGCTTGACGGCTGCCAGACCCGCCTCCACGCTGGCGCGGGTGACGTCGACCAGGCGCTGGCGCTCGGCAGAGACCTCGCCGATGCAGAACATGCGGCTCGAATCACTAAAGTAGCCGTCCAGGATCGTGGAGCAGTCGACGTTGATGATGTCGCCCTCGTGCAGCACGTCCGTATCGCAGGGGATACCGTGACAGACCACATCATTGATCGAGGTGCACACACTCTTGGGGTAGCCCTCGTAGTTGAGGTCGGCCGGCGTGCCGCCGTGCTCGACGGTGTAGTCGTAGATCATCTGGTCGATCTGGTTGGTGGTCATGCCCGCGGCGATGTGCTCGCCTACGTAATCGAGCACGCCCACGTTGATGGCGGCCGAGCGCTTGATGCCCTCGATATCGGCGGGCGTCTTGTAGAGCGTGCGGGGCAGAACCTCCCAGCCCTCTTCCCACAAGCGCTCGAGGCGCTCATCAAAGGTGCTATGGCATTTCTTATATTTTTTGCCGCTGCCGCACCAGCAAGCGTCGTTGCGGCCGGGCACGGGTCCTTTGTCAAACATGGCTAACTTCCTTTCATCCGCAGCTAGTATAGCCCACCCACGCGTCTATAAAAGTTGCGGTGATATAGTTCCGATTTAAGCGGTTTAACAGCACAAATAGGAACTATATCACCGCAACTGATGGGGCGGGATGGCGGGCACTGGCTGCTGCGTGGTTTTGCTAGTAGCTCACCTGGCAGGGGATGCCGAGGGCTTGGACGCGTGCAGCAATCTTGTCGAGCACCTCGGGCGCCGCTTTAGCAAGGCCGGCGACCGGTGTCTCGCGCGCCACCGTGTAGATAGTCGCCTCCTGCGGGCGAATGCGTTCGAGCGCCGCGAGCCAAGGGCCGACGTACTCCTCGCCGGTGTTATCGAGAGACTTGCCTCGGTACTCGCCGCTCAAAAACATCGTCTGGATAATGACGTGGCCGTTAAAGCTCGCGAACGTTTCGATCTGGTGCTCTACATCGTAGGGGCCAACGGGCTGGTCGAGCAGCTGGATAAAAGCCGGGTCGACCGTATCGAGCTTGAGGATGTTGTCGTCGACCATCATGAGCGCATCGTGTACCTGGGGACGGTCGGCGCGCGTGCCGTTGGAAAGCACGGCAATCTTGGTGTTTGGGGCCAGCTGGTCGCGCAGCGCGATGGCACCGGCGATGGCCTGCGGAAACTCAGGTGCGGCGGTTGGTTCGCCGTTGCCGGCAAACGTGATTACATCGGGGAGCTCGCCCTCGGCTGCCATCTCGCGCAGCTTTACCTCGAGCGCGTCGAGTGCCACGGCAGCTATGTTGTACGGCTCATGGCAGGGGCGCTCAGCGTTGAGACCGTTTTCGCAGTAAATGCAGTCGAACGTGCAGATTTTGCCGCTGGCCGGCATCATGTTGACGCCGAGCGAAAGGCCCAGGCGACGGCTGCGAACGGGCCCAAAGATGGGGCTGGCATTTAAAAACGTAGACATAGGCATATGCTCCTTGGGACAGTTGAGCTTAAGCATAGCATCGGCCTTCATGTGGGTTGCGGGTTTGGGCGCTGTTGTTTAGGCAGAAACCTTGCAATCGGGCGAGTTTTCGAAACCCTGTCATGAAAGGGTGCGAGCTGGGTACAGTAGACGCATTCATGTACACACAAAATGACGCCATCTGACCAAGCCGCACCCCGGCACGGCCTGGTGGTGTTGACGATGGGAACACAGTATGGATTTTACGGTCGAGAATGCGGGCACTACGATCGCCTGCCGCGAGTATGCCGGCCCGGTTGTATCGTCCGACGCACCCGCCTTGGTTTGCGTGCACGGTGCCTGCGTCGACGGCGTCTTTTTTGACGCCATCGCCCGCGAGCTCGCCTGTGACTATCGCGTCATTACCTACGACCGGCGCGGTTGCGGCGAGAGCGGCGACGCTGCAGACGGACGCTACGACCTCGCCGTCCAGGCCGCGGACCTGCAGGCCGTTATCGAGCATATTGGCACTCCGGCAAACGTGCTCGCGCACAGTGCCGGTACGCTGGTGACGCTGGAGCTTCTCCGTGCAAACCCCACCATAATCTCGCGTGCGATTCTGCATGAACCCGCCGTGACGGATGAGGGTGCCGGTCTGGGCGCGGCCCCGGTTTTGCTCGAGATGATCGCCGCGGGAAAGGTCTCCAGGGCATTACGGGCCTTCCTGGGCGCCATCGGCGATTCGGACCCTGAGGCCCCCAAGTTAACCGAGGCGGAAGCCAAGCATGCCCTGCGCAACGGCCGCAGTTTCATGGCGAACGAATACGGGATTACTATGACCTGCGTTCCCGATTGGGATAGCGTCCGTGCGGCGAAAACGGTGGCCGCCGTGCTCCTGGGCGAGCTCTCGATTGGCACGCCTCGCGAGGCGGGCACGAGGGTGGCGGCTGAGCTTTTGGACTGTCCACTCGTAACGATTCCCGGGGCGCACAACGGCCTGCGCGATCGCCCGGGAGCGGCTGCCCAGACTGTCCTTGGCATCCTGGGGCTCTAACACCCGCAATAGCCAAAGCAGGCTTCATCCGCAAACGTTTCGGCATTGTTAACAAATGTGTTCAAAACCTCACGTCTACGGCTTCAATCGCGCCGTCTGCCAACTCATAAAAATGTAACAGCATTTACGTGCTTACCTGCATCGGCAAGGTGTTACCCTTGTAACATTTGGAACCCACCGCTACCATGCGAAGCTATCGAAAGGGCCCCATATGCTCAATAATCACGAGGTCAATCTAACCGACGAGGAGGCTGCCGCCGAGGTCGCCCGTGTCGCGAAGACCTACCCCGTGGTACGCTTACTGTCGGCCGATCAGATTAAGAGCGAGCCTAACTGCCTGCTCGCCGGCGATCGCTGCCCTTGTTTGCGCCAGGCAAGTCTTGAGGCCTTGACAGATTCCGATGAGGTGTCGGAGCAACTGCTCAACGATGGCGTTGAGTACCGCGCTCGCCTGCGCCCTCTGAAGGTCGAGGGCGAGCCTCATGTCCTGCTGATGGTGCGTCCGATCGATGGGCAAGAGGCCGCAAAAGAGGACCTTGTCTACACCGACGTGCTGACGAGCGTGCACAATCGCCGATATTACGAGGAAAAGCTCCGTAGCGCCCGCATGAATGCCGGCGTTGCGATGATCGACCTTGATGATTTTAGGGTCTTCAACGATACGTGTGGCCGTCATGCCGGCGACCTTGCGCTCGGTGCCGTGGCGACAGCCATGCGCAGCGGAATCCGTTCGACTGACGAGCTTGTGCGCTATGGCTGCGACAAGTTTGTGGTTGTCATGCCCAATATTCCCTCCGATGACTTCACCCGTCGCCTGCATCAGGTGTCCGATGCCGTTCGTTCCACGATTATTCCGGGCCATGAGTACGTGAGCTTGACGGCATGTGTTTGTGGCGTTCGCATTCATGTCGAGACGGTCGATGAGGGCGTTGGCCGCGCTGTCCAGTTACTGAGCCGCGCTAAGGCAAAAGCCGGTACGGGCGTGACCGATGCCTATTCCATTGAGGCCTTCCAAAGCGAAACGCCTTTGGTACTTATTGTCTATTACTCCGAGATGAACCGGGTCATTCTCAGCGAGATGCTCAAGGACGAGAATTGCAT
>RPYR01000062.1 GCA_008671285.1 Collinsella aerofaciens
CAGAGCGTGATTTGCTCGGGCGAGGAGCCCGATGCCCTCGTGCGTCTCGCCCGCGGCGAGAGCGTGGGAACCCTGTTCGATCCGCCGGCGGAGCGCCTGGACATCGCACCCCGCAAACTGTGGATCGCGCTGGGCGACAAGGCCCACGGCTCGGTGACGGTTGATGACGGTGCTGCGAAGGCGCTGGTCAGCCGTGGCTCTTCCCTGCTTGCGGTGGGTATTCGCGAGGTCGATGGCCAGTTTGCCGAGGGCGATGTGCTCGATGTGCGCGATCCGAGCGGTATGGTCGTCGCCCGCGGTATCGCCGAGGCCGATTCGGACGTGCTGGAGCTTGCAGCCGGCCGCCGCCAGGACCAGATCGCCAGCAACCGCCTGCTCGCTAACCTGGCCGAGAAGCCGGCGATACACAGGGATAACTTGATCGTATTTGCATAAAGAAAGACAGCGCTGCGGATCGTTTCCTGCAGCGCTGTCTTTCTCGTGCCGGCACTTGGGGACGTTCCTTATGTGCCGGCACTTTGGGACACTCCTTAGCTAGAAGATCCGGCGCAGGTCTCCGCGGTTGAGCGCTTCGTCGAAGAGGTGCTTGAACACCACGCTGCCGTGCAGGCCGTCGTGCTCGAACTCGTTGGTCACCCAGGCATGCGAGTTGCCCACGCGGCTGAGCGTATCGAGCTGCATGCCCGAATCGACGTACATATCGTCGAAATACACCGCGGCCTGGAGTGGCACCTCGTTGCAGGCTAGGCGCTGCGGGTCGTAGATCTTGTCCCAGCTGGTGTCTTCCATCAGCAGGTCCATGGCGGGCTTAAACGGCATAAGCTCGGGCATCTGCTCAAACATCCACGGGAATATGGCCTCGCCGGTAAACATGAGCGGGCGCGCGAGTGTGTCGAACTCGGCACGATGGGCCTTCTCCTCTGCTGCGGCCCAGCGAATGGGCATGGTGTCGCCGTCGGCGTAGATAAACTCCTGCAGCGTCCAGTACAGCGGGTTTGTACGCGTGTTGGTGCGCTCGAAGGCGCGCATCAAAAAGCTGTCGGATACCGAGGAGCCGCAGCTAAGCGTACCGTCGCCAGCAACAAACGCGTGATCGATAATCCAATGCATGCGCTCAAAGCTCGGCTTCATGCCAAAGTCGCTGCCCATGAGCTGTAGGCGCTCGACCGTCATCGGCGAGCCGTCGGGCAGCACGGGCTTCTGGGCCTCGAGCGCATCGGCCAGGGCTGCCACGCGGTCGACGTCAGCGGGGTAGCGGTCGTAATACTGCTGCGTCTTGGCGGCCATGCGCGGGAAGGTGTGCGCGTAGACCTCGCTTGCGCTCGCCGGCACGTGGGGGATGCCGCCGCAGGTAAAGCTTGCCGCTATGCCCTCGGGGAAGAGCGACAGATAGCTCAACGTCAAAAAGCCGCCGTAGCTCTGCCCGAGTGTGACCCAGGGCTTGCCGCCAAAGCCCACCAGGCGCAGGTACTCAAAATCGCGCACGATGGAGCTGGCGAGGTGGCGCTTGAGGAAATCCGCCTGCGAGCGTGCGGCATCGGAGCCGGCCGCCGTCGCGCGCTCACCCAGTGCCTTGATCGTGCGTCCGTCCACGCAGCTACTGCGTCCGGTGCCGCGCTGGTCGGGAAGGACCACGCGGAAGTGCTTGACGGCCTCCTCGATCCAGCCGTCGCTTGTGGGCGACAGCGGACGTGGGCTCTCGCCGCCGGGGCCGCCCTGCAAAAACAGGAGCAGCGGCAGATCGTCGTTGATGCGGTCGGGCGCGCAAACCACGCGGTAGAAGAGCTTGATGCTCTCGGGCGCGCCGGCGATGGGTGCCGGCATAGCGCCGCGGCGCATGGTACTGCCGACGGCCAGGAGCATCGGCTCCAGGCCGCGCCAGTCAAGGGGGACGACGATGCTGTGGTCCTCGACGTAAAGGCCGGGGACGTGGTACGAAGTGATGAGGGCCATGTGAGTCTTCCGTTCGTTGCGGTGTTTCGGGTTGACCAATTCTACCGCCGCGGGCGAGGCCATGCGCAAATCGGCTACCATGGTTGCAAACTTCTAGGAGAAAGGGCCGCCCATGTCGGTCGATATAGCCACGTATGTCCACGATCTTGCCGTTGCCGCCAAGGCGGCGTCGGCCTCGCTTGCCACGGCGAGCGATGAGCAGCGCCAGGAGGCCGTGCGCGCCATGGCCGCAGCACTGCGCAACGGTGTCGACTCCATCGTCGCCGCCAACGAGCTCGATATGTCCGCCGCGCGCGATGCGGGCACCTCGGCCGGTCTGCTCGACCGTCTGCTGCTGACGCCTGAGCGCGTCGAGGGCATGGCCGCCGGTTTGGAGAAGCTCGCCGAGCTGCCCGATCCCGTCGGCCGCGTGCTCGACCACCGCGTGCTTGCGAGCGGTGTGGACCTGACCCGCGTGAGCGTGCCGTTGGGCCTGGTCGCCATGGTCTACGAGGCGCGCCCCAACGTGACGGCCGACGCCGCAGGCATCTGCATCCGTACCGGCAACGCCTGCATTCTACGCGGCGGCTCGCTGGCCTATCACTCGTGTGCCATGATCGCCGAGCTGCTGGCCGATGCGCTCGAGGCCAAGGGCTTCCCGCGCGAGGCCGTGTCGATGATCGAGTCCACCGACCGCGAGGCCACTGTCGAGCTCATGAAGCTCCGCGGTGTCGTCGACGTGCTCATTCCGCGCGGCGGTGCAGGCCTGATCCAGCGCTGCGTGCGCGAGTCGCTTGTGCCGGTGATCGAGACGGGCACTGGCAACTGCCACATCTACGTGCATGAATCCGCCGACTTTGATAAGGCGCTCAACATTATCGTTAATGCCAAGACCCAGCGCGTAGGCGTGTGCAATGCCGCCGAGTCGCTGCTGGTCGACCGTGCTGTGGCCGATGCGTTTTTGCCCGCGGTCGTGACCGTGCTGCATGACCACGGCGTGCTCATGCACGGCGACGAGGCAACCTGCGCCGCATGCGCCGATGCCGGGCTTGTGGAGGGCGATGGCTACGTCGCCGCGACTGAGGAGGACTGGGGTCGCGAGTACCTGGCGCTCGAGATGAGCGTGAAGGTCGTGGCAAACGAGGACGAGGCCATCGCACACATCAACCGCTACGGCACGATGCACTCCGAGGCCATCGTTGCCGAGGATACGGATGCTTGCGAGCGCTTCCTCGATGCTGTCGATGCCTCGGCCGTGTACTCCAACGCCAGCACTCGCTTCACTGACGGCGGCGAGTTTGGCCTGGGCGCCGAGATCGGCATCTCGACCCAAAAGCTCCACGCCCGTGGCCCCTTTGCCGCCGAGGCCCTCACCACCTACAAATACAAGCTCCGCGGCACCGGCCAGGTCCGCCCCTAAACCTACCAAAAAGGGACAGGTTTATTTTGGCAGGTTTTATCTGCGGTTTTGCCGGGCGACGCGTTCGCCCGGCTTTTTTCTCCGTATGCCTTTTCTGCCTTTCGGCTTGAGCCGCGGCGATATACGATAGTGACACCGTGTCCTAGCACCGACTCACCTGGAGGTATTGCCATGTCTCAGACGCTTTCCGCCGGAATCACCCGTGACCGTGCGTTCGAACTGCTCAACGAGCACAACAAAGATCCGTTCCACATCACCCACGGCGAGACGGTCGAAGGCACCATGCGCTACTTTGCACGCGAGTTCGACCCCGAGAACGAGGAATTTTGGGGTATCGTCGGCCTGCTGCACGACTTGGATTGGGAGGAGCATGAGGACGACCCCGTGAACCACACCATCTATGCTGCCAAGATTCTGGAGGGCGAGGGCGCATCGCCCGAGCTCATCCGCGCCATCCAGACGCACACGTCCGATTTCAACGCCTCGCTGCCCAAGCCCGAGTCGCAGATGGAGAAGATCCTATTTGCGTGCGACGAACTTACCGGCCTGATCGGGGCCGCCGTTATCATGCGTCCGAGCAAAAGCGTCATGGACTTTACGACCAAGTCGCTCAAGAAGAAGTTCAAGGACAAGCGCTTTGCCGCCGGCTGCTCGCGCGACGTGATTACGCAGGGCGCCGAGATGCTGGGCTGGGAGCTCCCCGAGCTTTTCGACCGCACCATCGCGGCCATGCAGTCCTTCGCGCCCGACCGCGACACCTTCCAGGCCTAACCTGCCAAAAAGGGACAGGTTTTTTTGGTAGGTTTTATCTGGGAAAACGCTTCCGTTGGACGTTATTCAGCGGAAGCGTTTTCTGTTTGACATGGTGACGTTGGCGAATGGCGGCGCCTCGCGGCAGGCAGCTGCGCTTCGCCGTACTCGTAACTCGGCAAGCGCGACGCTAGGACGCGTTCTTGATAATCCATGTCCCCAGTCCGGTCAACAGCTGAACCTGCCTAACCGTTAACCCTTCTTTTCGAAGCGCGAGAATCGCCTCATTGCGAAGTGGCTTGGAGACGGATTTGAGTTCCGTCGGAGCACATCCTGCGACACTCTGCACGATTGCCGTGCCAAATTCGCATAGATCTTCCTCGCGAACCTTGGCTGTTGCGCTGGGGCGATAGGGAAGCGACGGCGCACTTTCCATGAGCTGAAGGTATGAGCGAGGTGTTGGGAATAAAACACCGACAACGCTGCCGGTGACATGCGGCCGTGACCTGGCACTCATTAGATACTCGCGATGGCTGCTCCAGGGATATTCGTCGTATGCCGCCAGTCCTGCTTTTTGTGGATTCAGATGAATGTATCGAATTGCCTCGAGTAAATATACTTCCGACTTAATGAGCGAATCCCAAAACCGCTCCTGAAACACGTGGCCGATACGTCCCGTCCGCGCATTGTACCTGCCCGCATACGATACGGCTACCGCGTGCATCGCGTCGCTCTTGCGGTCGTCCGGATCGTCGATGAGCAGATGAATGTGGTTTCCCATAAGGCACCAAGCGATAAGCTCGATATTGTGTTTGGGGAGAATCGCATCGAGGATCTGAAGCATGGCGATTCGGTCCTCGGCATCGTCAAACAGCAATTGCCCTCCGTTTCCACGCAACGTGACGTGGAAATAACCGGTTGGTGACTTTGAACGAGGTTTTCTCGGCATGGCCCCTCCTTTAGCTTGGATGGGCTGAAGATACCTCATTCGGAGGCTTCGGTTGTCGAGATTCAGTTCACCGACCATAGCTGCTACCTGCCGAAATGTTATTGCGTTTTCAAATTGATGCTTTTTAATGGTAATTGAACAAGACGGGCGCGCTTGTTGTGGATGCGGGCGTTAGTTGCGTCGATCTGGACGGTCCCCCTCGCATGATGTCATCGCAAATGGGCTTCACGCATTTCTACGGCGATAGAAAAATGGCCGGGCGCTCACAAACAAAACGGAGAACTCGGCCATTTACTGATTGTTTGTTGACGTTTGGCCAGATAAAACCTGCCAAAATAAACCTGTCCCTTTTTGGCAGGTTAGTTGAGGGCGGCTTGGGCTAGGCGAGCTTCGGCGGCCTCCTCGGTGACGCCAAGGGCCACGGCGAACTCCTCGATGGAGCGGCGTTTGGCCTCCTTGAGTACGCGCATGTAGTAGGAGCTGGGTTTTTTATCAGCTTCCTCGGCCTGGCGAATGCGGTGCATCATGGTCTTTGCCACGCGGACCGTCTCTGGCGCGCCCAGCTTGAGCTGCTGCTTAAAGTGCGTCTCCTCGAGCGAGCTGTTGCGCTCGGTAAAGGTGTCGCACTCCAGCTCGTCATAGTGGCTCAGCAAGTGCTCGGCATCTTGCTGCGAGATGGCGGCGTGCAAACGGTCGGCCTGCGCCACGGGGTACATGAGGATCGTCTGCGCATGTCCCTGCTTGGTCTCGAGCAACAACATGGGCTGCGGTGTGTCGTCCCTAAAGCCGACGACGGTGCAGACTCCCTGACCCGGATGAATGACGTGTTGACCGATTGAGAACATGCTACCTCCAACTTATACGAATTTACGTATGTTAAGAATACCACGTTGACGTGCGCAAACCATCACTTTATGCAGGAAAAGCACACAACTCCGATAGGTAAGAGTATTCGATAAATAGAACGACTTATTCATACGTTTATGCATTTCTAGAACGTGTATAAACAGCAGGCAAACCGCCAACTTTGTACCGCCGCGCAAGAGCGGTAGTCATTTTTGTGCATATGCAATATCTATTAGCTTTACCCTGCGACAGTGCCCGTCGCTTGTGATAGAGTGCTACAAACTCTGGCTTTTGCCCTACGAGTGACCAAGAGCTCGGGGGCTTTAACACAAGGAGGAGCTATGCCCGAGAAGATTGACGAGCAGGGACGCGCTGCGCTTGCTGCGGCCCAGGAGGCCGGCGACCTCTCCGCATTTGAACTTGACGATTGCGCTATCGAGCGACCGGCTGACACTTCTCATGGCGAGTGGACCTCTACCATGGCCCTGAAGTCCGCCAAGCTGGCCCACTGCGCCCCGCGCAAGCTCGCCGAGGGCATCGGTGCCCATATGCCCGCGGACCCCGCGAGCGAGAAGGTCGAGATCGCAGGCCCCGGCTTCATCAACTTCTACCTCTCCGTTGCCGTCAAGAATGCCATCTTTGGCGAGGCTCGCGAGAAGGTCATGGACTTCTCTATGTCCAACGTCGGTGGTGGCCTGAAGACCCAGGTCGAGTTCGTTTCCGCCAACCCCGTCGGCCCCATGCAC
>RPYR01000121.1 GCA_008671285.1 Collinsella aerofaciens
GTACAGGTGGTCGCCGCGACGCTCGCCATGGCCCCTCTTGCCCAGGACGCCGCCGTCGGGGCGCGTGATGCCCTCGATGTCGAGTGCGGAGCCGTTGGGGGTGACGGAAAGATCCATGCTGGGCTTGCCGTCCTCGCCCACGTACTGCGTGGCGACCTGGCCGTTGGCGATGAGCTGGGCGAGCACCTCGTCGTTGGCGACAAAGCGGCCCTCGCCGGGGCTGATGGCGACGGTGTAGGGGGCGTCGAGGCTACACTGCGACAGCCACGGGGACAGGTTGGACGAGATACGGGTGCGCACCAGACGGCTCTGATGGCGACCGATGGTGTTAAAGGTCAGCGTGGGTGCATCCGGCGTGGCGTCGACGATGTCGCCATAGGGCACCAGGCCGAGCTTGACCAGGGCCTGGAAGCCGTTGCAGATGCCCAGCATCAGGCCATCGCGGGCCTTGAGCAGGTCGCGGACTGCCTCGGGGCCCTCGGGAGCGCGGAAGAACGCCGTGATGAACTTGGCGGAGCCGTCGGGCTCGTCACCGCCCGAGAAGCCGCCGGGGTTCATGACGATCTGGCTTGCACGGATGCGGCGGGCAAGCTCGTGGGTGCTCTCGGCGACGGCCTCGGGCGTGAGGTTGTTGATCACGAAGGTATCGGCCTCGGCACCGGCGGCGCGGAAAGCGCGGGCACTATCGTACTCGCAGTTGTTGCCGGGGAACACGGGGATAATCACGCGCGGACGGGCGATCTTGGCGCCGCCGTACACGTGGATGTCCTTGGCGCGGAAGTCGATGGCCTCGACCTCGGGGGTCTCGCCGGCGCTGCGGTAGGCGAAGACGCCCTCGATGCCGCTCTCCCAGGCCTTCTGGAGCTCGGCGAGCTCGATGACCTCGGAGCCGGTGTCGATGACATAGCCCTCGACGGTGGTGCCCAGGGGCTCGACGACAACGCCGTCGGCGACCTCGGGCAGCTCGGCATCCTCGGCGAGCTCGACGATAAAGCTGCCGTAGAGCGGGGTGAAGAGACTCTCCACGTCTACATCCTCGGCAAGCTCGATACCGATCTGGTTACCGACGCACATCTTAAAGAGGCTCTCGGCGCCGCAGCCGTAGCCGGGCGTGGAGATGGCCAGGGCGTTGCCGGTAGCAGTGAGCGCCTCGACGGCGTCAAACGCGGCGAGCAGCTGCTGAGCATCGGGGCGGTAGTCCTCGCCATAGGTGGCGGGGGCGATGCGGACGACGCGGTGCGTGAGGCCCTTGAACTCGGGCGAGACGGCGCGGGCGGCCTTGCCCACGGCAACGGCGAAGCTGATCAGGGTCGGCGGAACGTTGAGCTCGCCGGCCTCGTCCTCAAACGAGCCGCTCATGGAGTCCTTACCGCCGATGGCGCCGGCACCCAGGTCGACCTGGGCCATAAGGGCGCCCAGGACGGCAGCCATGGGCTTTCCCCAGCGCTCTGCCTCGGTGCGCAGACGCTCAAAGTATTCCTGGAAGGAGAGGTAGGCGCGCTTGTGCTCAAAGCCGGCGGCAACGAGCTTGGCGATGGACTCGACCACGGACAGGTAGGCGCCCGCAAACTGGTCGGCTTCCATCAGGTAGGGGTTGAAGCCCCATGCCATGGCGCTTGCCGTGGTGGTCTCGCCGTCCACGGGGAACTTGGCGACCATGGCAGAGCTGGGGGTGAGTTGCGTCTTGCCGCCAAAGGGCATGAGCACGGTCGCGGCGCCGATGGTGGAGTCGAAGCGCTCGGAAAGGCCCTTGTTGGAGGCGACGTTAAGATCGGTGACGAGCGAGGTCATGCGCTCGGCAAGCGTGGTGCCGGTCCAGCTGGGCTGCCACACGCTGCGGGCGCACACGTGGGCGACCTGGTGCTTGGGCGCACCGTTGGAGTTGAGGAACTCGCGGGATAGGTCGACGATGGCGACACCGTTCCAGGCCATGCGCATGCGCGGCTCGGCGGTAACCTCGGCGATAACGGTCGCCTCCAGGTTCTCCTCGGCGGCGTAGCCCATGAACTCCTCGACGTCACCGTCGGCGACGGCGCAGGCCATGCGCTCCTGGGACTCAGAGATAGCGAGCTCTGTGCCGTCCAAGCCGTCGTACTTCTTGGTCACGGTATCAAGGTCGACATACAGGCCATCGGCAAGCTCGCCCACGGCGACCGAGACGCCGCCGGCGCCAAAGTCGTTGCAGCGCTTGATCAGACGGCAGGCATCGCCGCGGCGGAACAGACGCTGCAGCTTGCGCTCGACCGGGGCGTTGCCCTTCTGGACTTCGGCACCCGAGGTCTCGATCGACTCGATGTTCTGGGTCTTGGAGGAGCCGGTGGCACCACCGATGCCGTCACGGCCGGTGCGGCCGCCCAGCAGGATGATCTTGTCGGTGGGGGCGGGGCACTCGCGGCGCACGTGGTTTGCCGGGGTAGCGCCCACGACGGCGCCGACCTCCATGCGCTTGGCCACGTAGCCGGGGTGATAGAGCTCGTTGACCTGGCCGGTGGCAAGGCCGATCTGGTTGCCGTAGCTGGAGTAGCCGGCGGCAGCGGTGGTTACGAGCTTGCGCTGCGGCAGCTTGCCCTCGAGCGTCTTGGACACGGGGACGGTGGGGTCTCCGGCGCCGGTGACGCGCATGGCCTGGTACACGTAGCTGCGGCCCGAGAGCGGGTCGCGGATGGCGCCGCCCACGCAGGTGGCGGCACCGCCGAAGGGCTCGATCTCGGTCGGGTGGTTATGGGTCTCGTTCTTAAAGAGGAACAGCCAGTCCTGGTCCTCGCCATCGACATCGCCCTTTACCTTGACGGTGCAGGCGTTGATCTCCTCGGACTCATCGACATCGGTCATGACGCCGGTCTTCTTGAGGTACTTGGCGCCGATGGTGCCCATGTCCATGAGGCAGACGGGCTTGGCGTCGCGACCGAGCTCGTGGCGCATCTCCATGTAGCGGTCGAAGGCCTGCTGCACCACGGCGTCGTCGATCGTCACGTCATCTAGGACGGTGCCGAAGGTGGTGTGGCGGCAGTGGTCGGACCAATAGGTGTCGATCACGCGGATCTCGGTGATGGTGGGGTCGCGATCCTCATCGCGGAAGTACTGCTGGCAGAAGGCAATGTCCGCCTCGTCCATGGCAAGGCCGCGATCGGCGATAAAGGCGGCAAGGCCGGCCTCGTCGAGCTCGCGGAAGCCGTCGAGCACCTCGACGGGTTGGGGCTCGGGTGTCTCCATGTACAGCGTCTCGGGCAGGTCGAGCGAGGCGATGCGCGCCTCGACGGGGTTCACCACGTAGTGCTTGATGGCCTCGATGGCGGCCTCGTCCAGAGCGCCCGAGATGATATA